>NZ_JAGYFZ010000005.1:0-109451 GCF_019946675.1 Pseudomonas sp. BF-B-15 | reverse complement strand
GGCACTTAGCGTCAGACTGGATCCAACTAACTCACTTATTAAAAATCGTCTTTAACGGCAACTTAAAGAAACTATTTAATCGTTATATTTCAATCATTTAACAAAACTAAAACCCCTAAAAAACAATCTGGCACGATCTCTGCTCTACCCCTATTAGCGAAACTTTAACGGGGGAGATTCACATGCATAAACTTAATCCAATCACCAAGAGTATCTGGTTAACCTTGCTGCTGTCCGGGGGGACTGTCAGCGAGGGGCTGCTGGCGGCGCAATCCAAGGACGCAGACAGCGACAAGACCACCACGGAGCCTTCACTCAAGACGGTCACCGTCACTGCTCAACACCGGGAAGAAACCCTGCAAGAGGTTCCGGTGGCCGTGTCGGCGGTACAGGGAACCAGCCTGATAGCCGATGGCGTGCGCAATATCGGCGACATCACCACTTTCGTTCCCAACGTAGCGGCGAAGAACCCCGACGGCGATGGCCGGCCGCGTTGGTACATTCGCGGCCTCGGCACCGGTGATACGGGCGCGGCCACGGTGTTCCCGGTGGGGATCTACGCCGATGACGTGTACCTGAACGCGCCGATTGCCGGTGGCGGGCCGCTGTTCGACCTGGAACGCGTGGAGATTCTGCGCGGTCCGCAAGGCACGCTGTACGGCAAGAACACTACCGCCGGCGCGGTGAACATCATTTCCAAAAAGCCGACTTTCGACACTGACGGTTTCGGCACCATTGGCTTCGGCAGCAAGAACGAACGCATCGTCAGCGGTGCCCTCGGCGGCGCGCTGGTGGATGAAAAACTCGCCGCACGGGTGGCGCTGTATTCCGAAGAGCGCGACGGTTTCCAGAAGAACCTCGTCGACGACAACACCTACGGCGACGTCAACAAGAAAGCCGTACGCCTGCAATTCCTCGCGCAACTGAACCCGGACCTGGATGCCCTGCTGAAGATCCACAGCCGCGAATTCAAAGGCGATGGCAGCAACGGCTCGCTGGCCGTCGGGCGTTACTACAACGTCGGTTATCAACGACCCAACGGGCGCGACACCGCGCTGAACGTCAACGAGGATTCCAAGCTTGATCACGACGGCACGTCGCTGACCCTGAACTGGAATTTGGGTGATTACACCCTGACGTCGATCAGCGCTTATGACTACATCCGTGGCCAGTCCACCAGCGATGCCGACTACACGCCTTTTGAGGTGAACGGCGCAGCGATTTCCGACAACAAATACACCCAGTACTCGCAAGAAATCCGCCTGGCCTCGCCGCAGCAGGAAACCCTGCGCTGGCTTGCCGGTGCGCATTACTTCCACGAAGACCTCGACAGCTCGGCCCAGCGCATCATCACGCCCGGCCCGACACCGAACGGCACCGGCTCGAACCAGACCGGCGGCGCCACCGATTTTCGTGACCTCAACTTCGACCACACCACCGACAGCTATGCGTTGTTCGGCAACCTGACCTACGACTTCACCGACGATTTCAGCGTCACCGGTGGCCTGCGCTGGACCCAGGAAAAGAAAGACATCGACCTCAACCTGACCCAACTGACCCGCACCACCGCCAACGGCCCGTTGGTGCCGCTGGGCGGCGCTGGCACCAACGGCAATCGTCAGGAAGACAAGACCTGGGAAGCCTGGACGTACGACCTAACGCCGGAATACCGGATCAACGACAACGTGCGCGTGTTCTTCCGTTATGCCCATGGCTTCCGTTCCGGCGGCTTCAACACCGGGCTGTCGACCAGCCTTGCGCAGCTGACCACGGTTGACCCGGAACAACTCGACGCCTACGAAATCGGCCTCAAGTCCGAGTGGTTCGACCATCGCCTGACGGCCAACGCCAACATCTTCTACTACGACTATTCGGACATTCAGGTGAACCTGCTGACGGTCAACAACGGGGTGTTGACCACCGCGCTGACCAACGGCGCCAAGGGTACGGTCAAGGGCGCCGAGCTGGAGCTCGAAGGCCAGCCGACGGACTACCTGCACTTGCGGGCGGCGGTGTCGTTCCTCGACACCGAGTACACCGATTTCAAAAACACCAACCCGACCACAGGCGCCGTCACCGGTGACTACAGCGGCAACAGCTTCGTGCGTTCGCCACGCAACGTGGTGTCGCTCGGTGCCGATTACACCTTCCCGCTGGAAATCGGCGGCAAGCTGGTGGCCGGCGGTGACGTGAGTTTTCGCGACAAGGAATACTTCCTCGCCGATCGCCAGAGCAGCGCCGACAAGACGCTCACCCAACCCCATTACACCCTGGCCAACACCCGCCTGACCTGGTTCAGCCCGGATGAAAAACTCAGCGTCACCGGTTTCGTCAACAACCTCACCGACCGTCGCTACCAGGTCCATGGCCGGCCCAACGGCACCCTCGGTCAGTACGTCATCACCTACGGCGACCCACGCACCGTCGGCCTGAGCGTGACCAGCCGCTTCTGATCCCGGCTCACACACCTCTCCTGTAGGAGCCGGCTTGCTGGCGATGGGGCCCGTGAGCCTTGCATCGCCGGTTAGGACGCTATCGCCGGCAAGCCGGCTCCTACAAGGGTCGTGTCGTCCGCAATTTATGTAACACCGCTCAACCTGTAGGAGCTGGCTTGCCAGCGATGGGGCCCTGAAGGCGCGCATCGCCGGTTAGGACGCCATCGCCAGCAAGCCGGCTCCTACAAGGTCCGCGCACTTTTGGAAGGACTCTTTTATGCTCCATCGCACTCCGTTGGCCGGCGCTATTGCGCTGGTCATTGGCAGCCTTGCCGTGCCTGTTTCGGCTGCCGAAACCCAACCCACCGCCAGCGGCGATCACCTGGACACTGTCGTGGTGCTCGGCACCCGGCGCAGTGATGTCACCGCACTGGAAAGCGCCGCACCGGTAGACGTCTTGACCGGCGAGCAATTGCAGCAGACCGGTGCCAGCGACCTGTCCGGCGCGCTCACGGCCCTGTCGCCCTCGTTCAGCTATCCGCAATCGCCCCAGGGCGCGTTCGCCGGTTCTATCGCTCAGGGCGCCTCGTTGCGTGGCCTGGCCTCCGATCAGGTGCTGGTGCTGGTTAACGGCAAGCGCCGCCACACCAGCGCCAACGTCACGCGGCAAAGCCTGGTCAATGGCCGTGGCGCCGCCGCGGTCGACCTGAGCCTGATTCCCTTGAGCTCGATCCAGCGCGTCGAAATCCTGCGCGACGGCGCCGCCGCTCAATATGGCTCCGACGCCATCGCCGGGGTGATCAACATCGTGCTCAAGGAAAAGGACGACGGCGGCAACCTCGGTTACCGCTTCGGCGGCTACGACAAGGGTGACGGCATCCAGCGCAAGCTCAGCGGCTGGAAAGGTTTCGCCCTGCCCAACGACGGCTTCCTGACCCTGAGTTTCGACGCCGGCAGCCAGGACCCGGCCAGCGACACCAACCCTGACAACCGGATCTTCTACCCCGGCTCCACCAGCATCAACACGCCGCGCGAGCAGAACAACCGCTACCGCACCTGGCGCTGGGGCTCGGGCAATGTCTCGGACCAGTACAACTTCGCCGCCAACAGCGAAGTCGGCATCGGCGACGGTCTGACGGCCTACGGTTTCGCCACCTACTCGCACAAAAACACCGACGCCGAAGGCTTCTTCGACCCGCCCACCACCCTGCGCAACAACTACAGCAGCACCGCGTTGCAGCGCTTCCCGGACGGGCGCCTGCCGATCACGCGCTACTCGCTGGAAGACTATGCGCTGACCGGCGGCCTGCGATACGAAGACGACCTTCTGGGCAAATTCGACTTCGCCGTGAACCATGGCAACAACACCCTGAAGTCCACCGACCGTAACGCGATCAACCCCAGCTGGGGCGCCACCAGCCCGGAGAAAATCTTCACCGGCGAACGGGAGGCCGATCAGACCAACGTCACGCTGGACTGGGTGCGGGATTTCCCCACCGACCTGCTGTTCAAGCCGCTGACGCTCTCGGCCGGCCTGGCCTGGCGTCAGGAGAATTACGAGCTGAGCGCCGGCGAAGCGGCTGGCTGGCAGAACGGCCCGTTGTTCAACACCGTCGACCCGGTCACCGGCCGGCGCATCCCGGGTTACTACTCGGGCATCACCCAGGTCGATGCGGCGTCACTGGACCGCAACGTGCTGGGTGCCTACATCGACGTCGAAGGGCAGATCACCGAGAAATTCCAGGCCGGCGTCGCGGTGCGCACCGAGCACTATTCGGACTTCGGCGACACCACCAACGGCAAACTGTCGCTGCGTTATGACTTCACCCCGCAGATCGCCGCACGGGCCACGGCCAGCACGGGTTATCGCGCGCCGTCGCTGGTGCAGAGCGGCTTGTCTTCGTTCAGCGTGCAGGTGGTCGAGCAGCCGCCCGGCAGCGGCAACTTCGTCGAAGTGCAGCAACGTACATTGCGCGCCGACAGCCCGGAAGCGGCGCTGCTGGGCGGCAAGTCGCTGAAACCGGAAGAGTCCACCAGTTATTCCCTGGGCCTGGTCTGGCGCCCGTTGGCCAACGCGTCGGTGACGCTGGACGCCTACCGGATCGACATCGACAACCGCATCACCCTCTCCGATCAGTTACCGGCGGCGGTGGTGTCGCCGATTTTCGCCGGCACGCCCTACGCGAATATCCAGAGCGCGGCCTTCTACACCAACGTTGCCGACACCCGCACCGACGGGATCGAGCTGATGGGTAACTATCAGCTGGACCTGCAGCAATGGGGCCGCCTGAACCTGAGCAGCGGCATCAGCCAGAACAACACGAAAATCACCGCGTTGCGCGATGTCGGCAATATCAAGGGCTCGCAGATTGTCGGCCGTACCACCCAGGGCCTGATCGAGGACGGCACACCGGAAACCAAACTGGTGCTGAGCGCCAACTGGCTGTTTGATGAGTGGGGGGTGACCGTGGCTCAGCGTCGTTACGGTGAATGGAAAAGCCTCAACGCCACCAACCCGACCCTGGACCAGACCTACAGCCCGCAATGGGTTACGGACCTGGATGTGTCGTACACCTTCAACAAGGCGCTGAAGCTGTCGGTGGGCGCAATCAACCTGTTCGACACACACCCGGACAAGGCGGATGGCGCGCAGTTGTACGGCGTACCGAAATACTCGATCACCAGCCCTGAAGGGGCGCAGGGTGCGTTTTATTACACCAGCGTCAGTTACGAGTTCTGAGGCGTGTGCTGATGGGGTGTTGCTGGAGCAGCAATGGGTGCTGGCATGGCATCAATGTGCGGTGCATAGGCTGACGTCTTCGCGGGCAAGCCTCGCTCCTACAGGTTACGCATTGTCCCTGTAGGAGCGAGGCTTGCCCGCGAAGGCGTCAGTGCGATCAACCACTCTCTGTGCGATGGCACACCTCTTGCGATACCCCTGCGGTACTTCGCCGAAATAAGACCCGCCATGCGTACCCGACGTCTGTTGTTTTCCCTGACCTGGCTCATCTCCCCTGCCGCCCTGCTGTTGCTCTGGGCGGTGGTGGCCGAGGCCGGGATTTTCCCGCGCAACCTGCTCGTCCCGCCCGCTCAGGTGTGGCAGACCTTCGAGGAATTGTCGGCCAGCGGTGAGCTGCTCGACCACTTGCTCAACAGCCTGTCACGACTGGGGCTGGGTTTCGGCATAGGCTCGCTGCTGGGCCTGGCGTTCGGGGTGCTGATGGCGTTGTCGAAGAACGTCGAGATCTACTGCTCGCCGCTGTTCCACACCCTGCGCCAGATCCCCAGCATCGCGCTGATCCCGATGTTTGTGTTGCTGTTCGGCATCGATGAAACCTTCAAGATCATCATCGTCGCCAAGACCGCGTTCTTCCCGGTGGCGCTGGCCGCGAGCGAAGGGGTCAAGGCCATTCCGCGCAGCTACTTCGAAGTCGCCGATGTGTATCGCCTGCGCTGGCCGACGTTTGTCCGCGCGATCGCCCTGCCCGCTGCCGCGCCGCCGATCATCACCGGTTTTCGCATCAGCCTGACCCGCGCCTGGGTGGTGTTGGTGGCCACCGAGTTGCTGGCCGCCGATAGCGGTCTGGGGCAGATGATCGAAATGAGCCGGCAGATGTTGCGCATTGATGTGGTGATGGTCGGGATTGTGGTGACCGGCGTTATCGGTTTCGCCCTGGACTTCACCTTCCGCCAACTGGAACAGCGACTGTTCCGCTGGCAGACCCGCTAGGAGCCGATGATGATTCGATTGCTTGCCAAATCCCGTGGCCTGCTGCTGCCGCTGTTGTTGATCGGCGGCTGGGAATACCTGTCGCGCCAGGGTGCCGCCGGCGCGTATGCCTTTGTGCCGTTGTCCGCGATCGGCGCGGCGTTGCTTGAACTGTTGGCCAACGGCGAGTTGCTGGTGAACCTGCTGGCCAGTCTGGCCCGCACCAGCACCGGCCTGGCACTGGGCATTGCCTTCGGCGTGCTGCTGGGGGTGCTGATGGCGCTTTCGGCGGTGGCCAATCGGCTGGTCGGGCCGCTGTTTCATTCGATCCGCCAGGTGCCGATGCTCGGCTGGATTCCGTTGATCGCCATGTGGTTCGGCAATGGCGAGTTTTCCAAAGTGTTGATCGTCAGTCTCGCGGCGTTCTATCCGATGGTCCTCAACACGTATCAGGGTTTCAGCCATGTCGAGAAGCGCTATCGCGAGGTCGGCCAGGTGCTGGTGCTGAGCCGCCGGCAACGCTTTCGTCATGTGCTGCTGCCGGCGGCGCTGCCGAGCATTGCCACCGGCGTGCTGCATGCGCTGGCGTTTGCCTGGGTCACCGCGGTGGGCAGCGAACTGTTCCTGTCTTCGGGCGCCGGCCTGGGCAACCTGATGATGAACGCCGAAGCCGGCTCACGCATGGAAGTCATCGTCCTCAGCGTGCTGTGCATTGGCCTCTGCGGTTACCTGATGACCCTGCTGTTCACTCTTCTTAGCCGCCATCTGCTGCGCTGGCGCAACATTCGCTGAAAGGCCGATAACCATGAACGCAATTGCCCAACACGCTGTGCCACACAGCACCTCATTACACACCGGTGCGCTGCAGATTCGCGGCCTCAGCAAGGCCTACCGGATCGAAGGCCAGCCTTTGCCGGTGCTGCAGCAGATCAATCTCGACGTGCGTCCCGGTGAGTTCGTCAGCATCGTCGGGGCCAGCGGTTGCGGCAAGTCGACGCTGCTGCGGCTGATCGTCGGGCTGGAGGACGACTATGAAGGCGACATTCTGCTGGATGGCAAACGGGTGGTCGGCACCAGCCTGGAACGCGGGATCGTGTTTCAGGACCATCGGCTGTTTCCGTGGATGACCCTGAACCAGAACATTGCCCTGGCGTTGAAAAACCATCCGTTGTCCAAGGCAGAAAAGGACCGTTTGGTGGCCGAGCACATTGCGCTGGTCAACCTCGAAGGTTTTGAAAACGCCTACCCACACCAGTTGTCCGGCGGCATGGCGCAGCGCGCGGCCATCGCCCGCGCACTGATCAACCAACCGAAAGTGCTGCTGCTCGACGAACCCCTCGGCGCCCTCGACGCCTTGACCCGGGTGCGCCTGCAACACGAGTTGCAACGCATCTGGGTGCAACAGCGCTGCACGGTGATCATGGTCACCCACGACATCGAAGAAGCGCTGTACCTGGGCGACCGGGTCATCGTGATGGACGCCCACCCGGGCCGGATCAAGCACGAAATCAAGGTCGACCTGCCCCACCCACGGGACCGGGCTTCAACGGTTTTGCAGGGGTACAAGGAACAATTGCTGGAGGAATTGGTGGGGCATTAAACGCTGGACCTGTAGGAGCCGGCTTGCTGGCGATTGAAACGACGCGGTGTGTCCGATGCGCCGCCATCGCCGGCAAGCCGGCTCCTACAAGGTCATTTGATAAACACAGAATCCTGTAGGAGCTGGCTTGCCGGCGATGGCGTCTGGCTTGATATACCGCGTCGATCCGATCGCCAGCAAGCCGGCTCCTACAGGGTCAGGGGGCATCTAGAGTCCTCCTGGCAGTTGGCTTTCAAAAGAACCAAAAGGAATTAATAAATACATAAACAGTATTTATCGTTATAAAAATATCCGCGTAGTCTCAGACCATCCCGTCATTCACCACGACAGTGAAGAGCCCTATGAATCCGACCGCCAACATCATCGACTTCGCCAGCTACCGCAAACGCAAACAAGCGCAGCAACGGGCACGGGCCATGTGGGAAATGTACGCACGCAATGCTGGCCTGCAGGCCTTTCAGTGGGTTCAGGCTTCGCGTTCGACCGAGACTCGTCAGGCGTGAATACACAAAACCCCTCGCGCTTTCTGGCGAGCGCTGACGAACCCGTGCTGGACCTGAACAACCTCGAATCATTGGAAGAAGACCCGATCTGCGAGCGGGTCGCGCAAAACCTGCAACGCCTGCGGGGCAAGCGTCACCTGTCCCTCGACGCCCTTGCGCGACAATGCGGTGTGAGCCGGGCGATGCTCGCGCAGATCGAATCCGGACGCAGCGTTCCGTCGATCAAAGTGCTGTGCAAGATCGCCAAAGGCTTGAAGGTTTCGGTGGCCGCATTTCTTGAGCATCGGGCCTTTGAAGGGGTGGCCGTGTTATCGGCGAGCCAGAGCAAACGCCTGGTCAGCGCCAGCGGCGCCTTTGTCAGCCGAGCGCTGTTCCCGTTTGACGTGGCGCGCCAATCGGAGTTTTACGAACTGCGCCTGAGCCCATTGGGAGAGGACGTCTCCGAGGGCCATGGCCCCGGCGTCCAGGAGAACCTGGTGGTTTCGCAGGGCGTACTGGAAATCAGCGTCAACGACGAACGCTACCTGCTTTCCACCGGCGATTCGATCCTGTTTTACGCCGACCAGCCCCACCGCTATCGCAACCCGGCGGACAGTGAAGCGGTGGCGTATCTGGTGGTGACTTACCCGGAACGCCTCGACTGACAAAACCGACTTGCGGGTGATGGCGGCTTTGCTGACGCCATCGCCGGCAAGCCGGCTCCTACAGGTTAGGTGGTCAACTCCAACTCATCGAACGACGCAAACATTGTAGGAGCCGGCTTGCCGGCGATGGCGATCTCGAATACGCCTTCGCCGGCAAGCCTGGCTCCTACAGGGTCGTGGTTACCGCTATTTTTTCGGACGACATCAAACTGTAGGAGCCGGCTTGCTGGCGATAGCGATCTCAAATACGCCTTCGCCGGCAAGCCTGGCTCCTACAGGGTCGTGGTTACCGTTTTTTTTTGGACGACATCAAACTGTAGGAGCCGGCTTGCTGGCGATGGCGATCTCAAGTACGCCTTCGCCGGCAAGCCTGGCTCCTACAGGGTAGGTGGTCAACTCCAACTCATCGAACGACGCAGACATTGTAGGAGCCGGCTTGCCGGCGATGGCGATCTCAAATACGCCTTCGCCAGCAAGCCTGGCGCCTACAAAAACAGGGCATAAAAAAGCCCGGCCAATCTGCATTGGCCGGGCTTTTTAATGGCTGTCGCTCGGGATCAGCAGGTGCAGCACATCATCGGCATGCCATTGCAGCTCATCATCATCGGCATGCTGCAATCGTTCATCATTTTCATCATCAGGGTGCAGCAGTTTTTCATCATGTCCATGTTCATGCCCGCCATCGGCATGATTTTGCACATCATGCCGTCAGCCATCATGGTGCATTCCATCACGCACTTCATCGACGGCATCGGCATGCCCATCATCGGCATTGGCATCATCATGTTCATCATCGGCATGGCCATGGCCGCCTGGGACATGCACATCATGCTCATGTTGCCGCAGTGCATCATCATCGGCATGCCGCAGTTCATCATCATCTGCATCATTTCTGCGCTGTTCTTGAACATCGCCATGTCCATGCCAGCGGCCGGCATCATTTTGCACATCATGCCGTCGTCCATCATTTCGCACGTCATGGTTGCCATCATCATCGGCATGCCCATCATCGGCATCATCGGCATGTTGGCGTTCATCGGCATTTGCATCTGCATGGCGTTCATCATGGTGTTGTTCCCCAAAGGTTTGAATAGTTGGACGAAGCTGATGGCGCCGATTCTAAGGATTGGACCGGGGGCAACAAGATGACCATCGAACAGCGGAATTTGATGCTGGGGCAGCTTTAACGAGGTGGATAGAACGTCTATTTCTGCCATGACCACCATTCGGATTTGATTGCAGACACAACCCGATCCACAACGCGGATTTCACGGTTATGGATATGCAGAAGAGGTCTATTTAAATAACCGAAAGAAATAATCGTTCTAACTGAACGAATAATTTTTGAAGCACAGCTTATTTCAGGCAAAAAAAATCCCAGGCAGCTGATGGACGCCTGGGATTTAAAAATGCATAAACCGTGGTGGTGAACGCGGTGCGGATATTACGGAATATTTCACCGTGTAACAAGATATTTTGACTCACCACCTGGTTACTAATCTTTCCAAGTCCTTAAATATCCACACTTTTTTTAAGGTCGAGTGACGAAAAGCAGTCAACTACAAGTACCAGCGATATTCACGCGCATTGATGTCCTGCATAAATGCCAAATGGTCCTGACGCTTGTTTTCGCAGTAGACATTTACAAACTCCGCACCCAATCCCTCACGCAACTGCGCGTTGTGTTGCATGGATTGAACGGCCTCCAGCATCTCCAGCGGGAAGTTGATGCCACTGCTGCGATCTTCATTCAACGGTGCTATCGGTTGACGACCGGTTTCAAGTCCTTGTTCCAACCCGACCAGAATCGCCGCCAACACCAGATACGGGTTGGCATCGGCACCGGCGAGGCGATGTTCGATGCGTAGATTCCTCGCGTCCGACTCAGGAACCCGCAGGCAGGCGTCCCGATCTTCGAAGCCCCAACTGGCACGCGTCGCGACATTCACGGTGCCGCTCAAGCGACGCAGCGCATTGTGGTTCGGCGCGAAGATCGGCATGCAATGCGGCAACAGTTCAAGGCAACCGGCCACGGCATGGCGCAGCGGCTGTTGGTCATTGGCCGCTAAAAGGTTATTGCCCGCCTCGTCGTACAGGCTCACATGAACATGCATGCCGCTGCCGGGATGTTGCAAGTAAGGCTTGGCCATGAAACTGGCGCGGTAGTTGTGCTTGAGCGCCACGCCACGGGTGCTGCGGCAAAACAGCGCCGCCCAGTCGGCAGCCCGCAGACCGTCATCCAGGTGACCGAAGTTGATCTCGAACTGACCCGGGCCCAGCTCGGCAGTAATCACCGTGGTGTCGATACCTTGCGCCCGCGCCGTCTCGACCATTTCATCGAGCACCGGCGCAAACCGCGACAGCCGCTCGATGTGCATGTTCGGCTGATCGTCCGCATCGTCGGTCAGCGGATCGCGCGCAAACTGCGGCAAGCCGTCACGCAACTGGCGATCGAACAGGTAGAACTCCAGTTCGAAAGCCACCACCGGGAAAATCCCTTTGCCAGCGAGGCGTTCCAGCACTTGCGCCAGCACTTCCCGTGGCTCGAAGACGATCGGTTTTTCAGTGCCGCTGGAGGTGATCAACATCTGCCCCAGTGGCTGTTTTTCCCAGTCGACGATTTTCAGCGTGCCCGGCACCAATCGACGGGGCGCATCCGGGTCGCCGTCGTTGAAACAGTAGTCGCCGATTTTGAACAGCCCGCCTTGAGTGCCGAGCAATACACAATTCTGCGGCAGCTTGAGCGCGCTGCCGGCGGCGACCTTTTCGAGCATCTCGATCGGATAGCGCTTGCCGTAGAAATGCCCCGGGATGTCCAGGGAAATCAGGTCGACGTAGCGCACATCCGGAAAGCGCTGCCGAAATGCGCGCACTTCAGCAACCAGATCAGAGCAGACAGCATCCATCATGTTGTTCCTTGTTGTTTTTATCAGGTGTAAACCCAGAGCACCCGGGTGAGCTGATCGGTGAGATTGCCGTAGCGGCAATGGGTATGGCTGGCGAGTTGAAAGCTGTCCCCGGCCCCCAGAGTGACCGGTTGATTGTCATCCAGCCAAAGTGTCAGTTGCCCTTCGAGCACGTAACCGCCCTGCTCCGAGCTGTCATCCATGTGCCGGTCACCACTGCTGGCGCCGGGTTCAAGACGGCTTTCGAGCATCGAGAACGAGGCGCGCATTTTCGGCGAGACCAGAATGTCGGTGATGCCGTCGGCGTAATACAGCGTGCGGCGCTCGTCCGGACGGGTCACCCACGGCAAGGCCATGGGTTTGGGCAGGCTGTAGAAATAGGTGGTCGGCACGCCGAGGGTTTCGCTGATCGCGGTCAAGTCCGCCACGGTCGGACGTGACAATCCACGCTCGACTTGCGAAAGAAAACCGACGGAGCGACCGATCTTGTCCGCCAGTTCCTTGAGCGTGTATTTCTTGTGTTTGCGCAGGTCCTGAATCAGGATCGCCAGCGCCGAAATCTCTTCTTGCATGTCCATCTGAAAGCTTCCAGAAAATGTGCGTTTCAAAGGCTGTCGCGCAACCGATACCAGGCCTTGCCGATGGCCTCCAGGGGCGCAGCCATGTATTTGCCGCCGGGGAAGCTGCCGTTGACCAGGCCCTGATACAAGCCCAGCTCATCCGCCTGACCAAGTATCGCGTCGGACACGGCGCGGGCGCCGGCCAGGGTCGGCAGCACACCGTGGCCCGAATAACCCTGCAGCCAATAGAGATCGCCGCGTCGGCCAATGTCAGGTGTGCGTTTGAGCGTGAGGTCGATATGGCCGCCCCAGGCGAATTCCAGTTCGACGCCCTGGAGCTGAGGAAATACCCGTTGCAGGAACGGCCGGGTCGCGGCAGCGATGTCCTTCGGCATGCCGCCCAGGTAGGTGCAACCGCCGCCGAACAGCAAGCGGTTATCCGGTGTACGACGGAAATAATCGAGAACGAACTGATTGTCAGTGACGCAGACATTGCTTGGCAGGAGCGCGGTCGCCTGTGCTTGCGAGAGCGGCGCGGTGGCCACCTGATAGGTGCCGACCGGCAACACACAACTTGATAGCTGCGGATCGAGCCGGTCCAGATAGGCGTTGCACGCCAGCACCAGCACATCGGCCCGGATGCGTCCGCGCTCAGTGGTGACCACGTACCGGCCACCCTCCTCGCGGTAATTCAGCGCCTTGCTTTGTTCATGAATACGACCACCGGCGCGCTCAATGGCCGCCGCCAGGCCAAGTGCCAGTTTCAACGGGTTCAGGTGTCCGCCTTCAGGATCAAACAGGCCCGCCTGGTAGCGCTCGCTGGCGACCCATTGCGGCAACTGCTCACGGGGAATGAATTGCAATCCATCGTGGCCCCATTTGTGGCTCGCCTCGTGTTGCCACTCGGTCAGCAGGCTCACCCGTCGCGGCATCACCGATGTCCAGAGGTGGCCGGGCCGATAATCACAATCGAATTCATGCCGGTCGGGCAGCGCGCGCAGTTCCTGCGCAGCCCAGCGCATGCCGTCCCACAAGCGCCGTGCGCGCTCATAACCCAGCGCGGCCTCCAGCGGCGGCATATCGCACGACCAACCGAGAATGGCCTGGCCGCCATTACGCCCCGACGCCGCCCAAGCCACTCGACTGGCTTCCAGCAGCGTCACGCGCTTGCCCGCCAGGGCCAGTCGCAATGCCGTGTGCAAGCCACTGAAGCCCGCGCCGATGATCAACACTTCGGTGTCGTGCTCGCCCTCCAACGCCGCACGTTCCACCAAGCGATCTGCGCAAGTGTGAGCGTAGTAACTGGCGACATGACCGGTGGATTGCTGAAACATGCGAGCCTCATGAAATTTTATTATTTAAATTTCATGAAAAAATACACACGTTATTTCACGAACGCAAGAACCTGTAGGAGCGAGCCTGCTCGCGATGGTGTGTCAGTCAACCCAATGTGGCTGACACTCCATCGCGAACAGGCTCGCTCCTACAGGGATTCGGGTGATTTCCGCTCAGCGACTCAAGCGATCGGGATCAGCGGATCTGCTGCGGCCCATGCGGTTGCACGATCAGCTGCCGGCGGGTAGATCCACACGGTGTTGATCTGCGTTTTCAGGTTCTTGCCTTCCTGTTTCACCAGTTTGACCTGACGGTCCCAGCCCTCGGTGTACACCGCGCCCCAGGCACCCAGGTCCAGGCAGGTGACGTATTTGGGTTGGCTGTACGGCGTCGGGTCCACGCCAAGGATCTGCGCGGCAACGTTATTGCCAGCGTGACGCCCCAATACGATGGCGTGTTGGCAGGTCATCAAGGCGTAGTTGCCGATGTCGTCCGAGGCTGCGTAAGCCACATCGCCGGTGGCAAAGATATCGTCCTGACCGATGACTTTCAGGTGGCTGTCCACGTGCAGGCGGCCCAGGTGATCGCGTTCGGCAGGGATCTGCTCGGTCAGCGAACTGGCGCGCACGCCGGTGGTCCAGACCACGGTTTTGGCCTCGATACGCTGGCCGTCGCTCAGAGTGACGCCGTTGGCATCGACGGAAAGTACCGAAGCCTTCAAGTGCCATTTCACGCCGGTTTCAATACTGGCCTCTTCGATCGACTTGGCGATTTCAGCCCCCATCGACCCGCCAATTTTCTCGCCACGATCGACAATGATCACCTCGACGTCGGCCTGATCGCCCAAAATGGCACGCAGACGTGCGGTCATCTCGGTCGCCGTTTCAATCCCGGTGAAGCCGCCGCCGGCCACCACCACGGTGTTGCGGGCTTTGCTTTCCGGCAGGCTGGCCAGGGATTTCAGATGGTTTTCCAGGTGCACGGCTTGTTCGATCTGGTCGACATCGAACGCGTGCTCAGCCACGCCGGCGGTCGCCGGAATCGCCAGACGGCTGCCGGTGGCCAGAACGAGTTTGTCGTAGCTGCACACCTGTTTCGCACCCGAGGCGTCGACATAACCCACGCGTTTTTGCCCGACGTCGATGGTTTCTGCGGCGCCCTTGATGAACTTCACGCCCACCGCATCGAACAACTCGCCAATCGGCGCGGCCAGTTGGTGCGCGTTCGGCTCATAGAAACGCGGACGCACGCGCAGCTCGGCCTGTGGGGCCAGGACGGTGACTTCTACGTCGTTGTGACCATGAATGTCGAACAGGCGTGTGGCGCTCAAAGCCGTCCACATGCCACCGAAACCTGCGCCGATTACCAGAATGTGCTGTTTCATCTTTAACTCCGTGAGAAGGCCGATCAATGAATTCGTAGAGGTCGTGCGCTTGCCAGTGCCGACCGAACAACTACGACTGTATTGATCCTAGTTAGTTAACGCAATCGGTTTTTTCTGATGGTTGCCATCGAAAGGTTCGATGGCTCGACCGAGAGAGGCTTTACCCATGCACAATGGGTAATACACAGAGAGATGCGCCGACGGGATTCGTTGCCTGCCTAACCTTCAGCTGCTAACATTTGCGACAAGATTAGTCGGAGATCCAAATGTCTCTTTACAGCGCTGGCGTTGAGTACGGCATTCATTGCCTGATTTTCCTGGTGGGCAATTGCGGCGACACCCGTGAGGCGAGCGTGCGTGACCTCGCAGAACTGCAAGGCGTGCCACTGGACTATCTGGCGAAAATTTTCACCAAACTGGCCAAGGCAAAACTGGTGGTCGCCACTGAAGGCGTGCGCGGCGGATTCAAGCTGGCCCGGCCCTCCGACGAAATCAGCGTGCTCGATATCGTCAATGCCATCGACGGCCAAAAGCTGATTTTCGATTGCCGGGAAATTCGCGGGCGTTGCGCCCTGTTCGAAGGTTCCGCCCCGGATTGGGCGGTGTCAGGCCATTGCTCGGTCCATGCGGTCATGATGACGGCGCAGAAACGCATGGAAGATGCCCTCGCCCAGCAGACCATCCTGGATCTCGCCAGGAAAGTCGGGCGAAAGGCGCCCTCGGAGTTCAGTGCTCAGGTTGATAACTGGATGAGTGATCGCCGGGACAAGAAAAGCGCTGCCCCGGCCGCTGACGAGCAGACTATTGCGGTTACCAACATTTGACGCCATCGCCGGCAAGCCGGCTCCTACAAGGGCACCGTAATCCCCTGTAGGAGCCGGCTTGCCGGCGATGGCGATCTATCAAACGCCGCTATAACTCGCGGCCAAGTCTTACAAACAGTCACGAACCGCCTGACGCAGTGCGCCTGACTTGGCCCATGGCGGCCCTTGATACAGCGAAACCCGGCTGCCGTCTTTCGATTTCACGATATCCAGAATTTCGTCGGCCGTGATGATGCTCGGCGCCTTGATCCGGTAGCCATTGGAAATCGGCGTTTGAGTCGTATTGGAAATCTCTTTCTGCCACGCCGGCAATACGCAGGCGGCATACTCCTTCGGCGCCTTCTCACTGTATTTACTGACATTCGGCTCACCCGGCACCAGCGACGCAGGCAAGGAGCACCCCGCCAGTAACGCCACCACGACTCCCGCAATCAACGTCCGCATGACGCCCCCCTATTCAAAAAAAAGGAAATGTAGCGCGTCGTCTTGCAGACATCCATTCATTGAGCCTTTCTCAGCGTTTTTCGGTGCTCTGGCCGGGATGCGCAGCGGGCCGTTCGTTCAGGAAAGTCATCCATCGTTCATACGCTTCGTGCTGCCATTGAGTGACCCGCTCCCATTCCGGGCCGCTGAGTTGATGAGCGGAAATCAGCTTCATCATCTCCGTGGTCGCCGCGTCCAGATCGACCATCAGCTCATGCGCGTGAACCCTGAAGTCATCGGTCGTCGTCATTTGAAATTGCCTCGCCCCGGCGGAAATTCGCCACTTCAATACGACAGCAAATCTTTTCGCTCGCGTGCATCTTCCCGACCAAAGGCAGCATTGGCAGTTCGGACGAACAAAACGCCCTGTCCAGGGAAATGGGACTAAAATTTCGTAGCAGAGGTTTTCTGGAGATCGTCATGTGGCTCAACGAATCTGAAAACGAACTTCGACGTGACCTGCAAAGCGTTGCATCGGACCTGAGATGGTCGGCGGTCGAGCTTTTGCGCCTGGCAGACCAGTTAAAGCTGTCTGGCAATGATGTCGATGCGCAGGCGGTGCTGAGGCTGTGCGACCTGTTTCAGGGCGACGAACAGCGATTGGCAGGCTATGCCGAAGAAGTGAAAGCCAAGGCCATCAGTCGCAACAAAGCTCACTGAACAGGAGCGCGGCCATGAACAAGCCTTTATTCGCGCTGGTTGTCGTACTGGCAGCGCTGGCGGGCTGCAGCACTGAATCACGCCTCTATGGCGACCTCCCGTTGGTCGCCAAAGTCGAGACCGGAATGAGCAAGGATCAGGTCGAGCAAATCGGCGGGCCGCCTCACACCATCACCGAACGCACGGCTGTGCCTGGCACTTGCTATGACTACAAGCTGACGAAAGCCGGCCATCAACAAGCGTACAACGTCAGTTTCGATAACCGGGGCAAGGTCGACCACACCAGCTTCATCACCTGTGCGGAATGGAGCCGCCTGCAAACAAAAGCCAGGGAGTCTTCCCATAGCACCGGCGGCGGTGGCGGCGGTTACTGAGCCGAAATGAAAAGCCCCGGAAAAAACCGGGGCTCGAAGCGTTTTACTTAACCGTCGTCTGGTTGCTTGCCGGCCTTTTGGCCCGGGATTTGTAACCGGGAAGTGCCGCGGCAAAGGCCAGTGCCTCTTCCCGGCTGGCAAAAGCGCCCAGTTGGTCACCTTGGGTGCACACCCGCCATGGGCCATTGCTCACGCTAAGTACGTCATAACCGTTCATGTGCATCTTATTCAGCATCGGAACGCTCATAAGTCACCTCCATTTTCGGTACTGATGTCCAGGATTGACCTGCCTACCTTACACCCGCCCTTTGCCGAGGTGCCGACCAGACGTCGCGACAGTATTCCGCCATTCGGTTGCACTTTCAGCCCCTGTGAGACCTCTAACCAGCCAAGAGGCCCGTGCAGCCTTGGGCGGCCTGAATATTGCATTTTTATTACTGTTTTATGACAGCAAGCACTCAGGTAACACATGAAAGTACGCGCAACCGTCATTTGTGAGCAGGACCGGCACGTTCTCCTGGTGCGCAAGCCAAGGTGTCGCTGGACGTTGCCCGGCGGAAAGGTCGAGCCCGGAGAAACCGCGGCAGGCGCCGCCATGCGCGAACTTCAGGAAGAGACCGGGCTTGGGGTCGACGACATGCTGTACCTGATGCAACTGGAAACGGGCGGCACCCGACACCACGTTTACGAGGCATCGGTACTCAACTCGTCTGAGGCCCGGCCGCAAAACGAAATTTTCGACTGCCTGTGGTATCCGCTGGACGCCGTGCAGAACCTGAACACCAGCGACGCCACGCTGCGAATCGTCAGAGCGTTTCAGCGTCGCCTGTAAGGCAGGTCAGGCCTTGGCCACTGCCGTTGCCGCCTTGTCGATAAACGCCGCCACTTCGACCGGCATCGAGGCAAGGGAGGCGTGACTGGCGTGCA
This sequence comes from Pseudomonas sp. BF-B-15, assembly GCF_019946675.1. Lineage (NCBI taxonomy): Bacteria > Pseudomonadati > Pseudomonadota > Gammaproteobacteria > Pseudomonadales > Pseudomonadaceae > Pseudomonas > Pseudomonas sp. BF-B-15. Next base: position 91,107 of record NZ_JAGYFZ010000005.1, on the reverse strand, counting down.
ACGTCAGGATCTCTTTGGCGTTCAACCGCCCCGCCATCCACTGCTGGTTTTGCGGCGCGATCATCCGGTCGTCGGTCGACACCTGATACCACGACGGTTTGTTCTTCCACGCCACCGTAGTGATCGTGTCGCCAAACGTGCCGGCCAAGGGGGCTTTTTGGGTGATGCCCATGACCAATCCTTCGGCTGCGGGCAGGTCCTGGCAGAAGCTTTCGTGGTAAAGCTCCGGTCTGACCCACAAATAACCATCACTGTCGGGCGCCAGGTTCGCGGCGGCAGCGGGCGGATGCCGTTGAGTGATGGCGCCGGGACTTTCACCTGCATCCGGCGCGAACGCGGCGATGTACACCAGACCCACGACATTCGCTTGATCGCCGGCCTCAGTGATGACCGCACCGCCATAGGAATGCCCCACCAACAGCACCGGCCCCGCCACTTGCGCGACCATTTTGCGCGTGCGCTCGGCATCATCGGCCAACGACGTGAGCGGCATCTCGACCGCGCGGATACGGGTGTAGCCCTTTTTCAGCAGTTCGGCGATAACCTTGTTCCAGTGGGCGGCACCGCCCCAAAAACCATGGACCAGCACGATCGTGGGTTTTTCACTCATCACGTTGACTCCGTTTGATGGGGTTGTTGGCGAACGCTGTCAGCCCTGGTCGCCACCACCCACCGGCATGATCATGCCGGTGATATAGGACGCTTCGTCGCTGGCCAGAAACAGAATAGCGCCTGCCTGCTCATCCAGCGTGCCATAGCGCTTCATCAAACTGCTGTCGAGCGTCTGGTCGACGATCTGCTGGTACCACACTTTTTCTTCGGCGCTCTGTTCGGCGCTGTTGCGCGGAATCACTCGCGGCGGCGCTTCAGTGCCACCGGGCGCCGTGGCATTGACCCGCACGCCACGACCGGCGGTTTCGAACGCCAGGCACGCGGTCAGCGCATTCACCCCTCCCTTCGCCGCACCGTACGGCACACGGTTGATGCTGCGCGTGGCGATGGACGAGACGTTGACGATGGCGCCGCTGCCCTGCTCCAGCATGAACGGCAGCGCGGCATGGCAGCACCATAACGTCGGGAACAGCGAGCGGCGGACTTCGGCCTCGATCTGCTCGGCTTCGTAGTGTTCGAACGGTTTGGCCCAGATCGTCCCGCCGACATTGTTGATGAGGATGTCGAGACGACCGAAGCGCTCGACGGCGGTTTGCATCACACGGTTGCATTCGCCGTATTGCTCAAGATCGGCGGTCAGCGCGAGCACCTGGCTGTCCTTCCCCAATTGCTGCTGCACTTCAAACACCAGCTCGGAGCGGTCGACCAGAATCAAGCGCGCCCCTTCCGCCGCCATGCGCTCGGCAACACGCCGACCGATGCCTTGGGCGGCACCGGTGATCAACGCGACTTTTTCGTGAAATCTGTTCATGTGTACCTCGTGACGACGGATGCGAATCTACCCTGTGGGAGCGAGACCGGCTTGCCGGCGATGATCGTTGACGATTACGCGTGCTTTCTGAATAGACGCGGCGTCCTGGAGACCATCGCGAGCAGGCTCGCTCCCACATTGGTTTTGTGTCGCGACTTATGCCGCGCTGGCAGCGAATTTTTCGTAGTAGAAATTCACCGGCGCAATGCCTTGCTCGCGAATGTACTGGCTGACCGCCTCGACCATCGGCGGCGGGCCGCACAGGTAGACATCGACGTCGCCCTCGTTCAGGTGTTTGGGCTCGATGTGCTGGGTCACGTAGCCCTTGAGCGGGTGCAGGCTGTCGGGGCTGGCCACGCAGGCGCTGAAGCTGAAATTCGGGATTCGCGCGGCGAAGGCTTCCAGCCGATCCATTTCCACCAGGTCGAAATCGTTGGTCACGCCGTAGATCAGATGCAGCGGATGTTCACTGCCCTGCTCGGCGATTTTTTCCAGCATCGCGGTGAATGGCGCAAGCCCCGTACCACCGGCCAGCAGCAACAACGGCCGACGGATGTCGCGCAGATAAAAACTGCCCAGCGGCCCGGCCAGGCTCATGCTGTCGCCGGCCTTGGCCATGCCGGTGAGGAAGCTGCTCATCAAACCGCCAGGCACATTGCGAATCAGGAAACTGACCTCGCCGTCGCGCTGCAACGAGCTGAACGAATAAGCGCGGGTCTGCTCGCTGCCGGGAACCCCGAGGTTCACGTACTGCCCCGGCAGGAACGCCAGTTTGCTCAGCGCATCGCCCTTGATCGACAGCGCGATGGTGCTGTCGGACAACTGGCGCACGGCGCTGATGGTCGCTTCAAAACTGGCCTGCTGGGTGCGGCAGACTTCCGAGGAGGCCGGCACCCGCACCACGCAATCGCTCTGGGCGCGCATCTGGCAGGTCAGGACAAAACCCTGTTCGGCTTCCTCCGCCGTAAGCGCGTCCTCGATGTATTCCTCGCCCAGGTCGTAACTGCCGGCTTCGGCGAAACACTTGCACGTGCCACAGGCGCCGTCGCGGCAATCCAGCGGAATGTTGATGCCTTGACGGTACGCGGCGTCGGCCACGGTTTCGCCGGCGTTGGCGTCGATAAAACGGGTGACGCCGTCTTCGAAATTAAATGCGATGGAATGAGTCATGACGGCCGCCTCACAGGTGGTAAACATCGATGACCTGGCGAACGTAGTCGTTCTTCAGGATCACTTTCTTGGCCTTGATCAGCGGGTTTTCGCCGCGCATATCGAGGGTGTAGAAACTGCTGCCGAAATAGCTGTCGACGGTCTTGTAGCGAAAGCTCAAGGTGTGCCAGTTGAAGCGCACCTTGCACAGGCCGTCCGCCTGTTCCAGAAGCTCGATGTTGCTGATGTTGTGCGAGGTGCGGGTGTCCGGCACGGTGGCGCTGGAACGCTCGGTCTTGATACGGAAGATGCGGTCTTCCAGACCCGTGCGGTTGCCGTACCAGATCAGCGAAATTTCCCGTTGCGGGTCTTCAGTCAGTTCGTCGTTGTCGTCCCAGGACGGCATCCAGAACGTCGCATCCGTGGCGTACAACTCCAGCCATTCGTCCCATTGCCGGTCATCAAGGTAGCGCGCTTCGCGGTAGAGGAAGTCGCGCACGGATTCATAGGTGATGGTCATTACACGGTCTCCACGGCAATCAGCTTCGATTGCTCGGCAGCCAGAGCCTTGAGCATGGTTTGCTGCCAATACTTGTGCTGCAACACGAACAGGCCTTCGTCCTCGGTGCGCACACCGCTGAGCAACGGATGCAGGTCAATTTCCTTCGCCGCCTCATCGGCGCCTTCGACCCAGTGCTCGGCGCCACGGGACATGTCGTTCCAGGCGGTCACGCTGCCCTGGTAACCGGTCTGGCAGGAGCGAAACTCTTCCAGATCGTCCGGGGTGGCCATGCCGCTGACGTTGAAGAAATCCTCGTACTGACGAATCCGGCTCGAACGGGCGTGATCGCTTTCGCCTTTGGGGGCGATGCAGTAAATGGTGATTTCCGTACGGTTGACCGAAATCGGCCGGGCGATGCGGATCTGCGAGCTGAACTGGTCCATCAGGTACACGTTCGGGTACAGGCACAGGTTGCGCGAGTTTTCGATCATCCAGTCGGCGCGGGCCTTGCCGAAGTCCTTGGCCAGCTCATCGCGACGTTCGTACAGCGGACGGTCCTCAGGGTTGGCCCAACGGGTCCAGAGCAGCATGTGGCCTTTGTCGAACGAGTAGAAACCACCGCCCTGCTTGGCCCAGCTGCCAGCGCTCATGGTCGGGTTGGTGTCGCCGGCCTCGCGCTGTTTGCGCTGGTTCTGGGTGGCGGCATAGTTCCAGTGCACCGAGCTGACGTGGTAACCGTCGGCGCCGTTTTCGGCGGTGAGTTTCCAGTTGCCTTCGTAGATGTAGCTGGACGAACCGCGCAGCACTTCCAGGCCGTCGGCGGACTGGTCGACGATCATGTCGATGATCTTCGCCGACTCGCCCAAATGCTCAACCAGCGGCACCACGTCAGCCTTGAGGCTGCCGAACAGGAAGCCGCGATAGGATTCGAAACGGGCGACTTTGGTCAGGTCGTGGGAGCCTTCGCAGTTGAAGCTCGCCGGGTAGCCGGCCGCTGCCGGGTCTTTGACCTTCAGCAGTTTGCCGGAGTTGTTGAAGGTCCAGCCATGGAACGGGCAGGTGTACGAGCTTTTGTTGCCGGACTTGTGTCGGCAAAGCATCGCGCCACGGTGACTGCAGGCGTTGATAAAGGCGTTCAGCTCACCGTCCTTGTTGCGCGCGATGAAGATCGACTGGCGCCCCATGGTGGTGGTGTAGAAATCGTTTTTGTTGGGGATCTGGCTTTCGTGCGCCAGGTACAGCCAGTTGCCTTCAAAGATGTGTTCCATCTCAAGGTCGAACAGCCGTGGGTCGGTGAACATCTCGCGCTTGCAGCGGTAGAGGCCTTGTTCTGGATCGTCTTCGAGCAAGGATTGAAGATATTCGGGTCGCAGGGTCATGGCCGCCGCCTCCATTGTTATTGTTCAGGCAAGGCTCATGCTAGGACGGGGCAATGGGGTGGACTATCCGCTGGGTGCAGACCTTTATCCGTTTAGTGCAAAGACCGATGTAGGAGCCGGCTTGCCGGCGATCGACGCAACGCGGTGTGCCAGACACACCACCATTCTGTAGGAGCCGGCTTGCTGGCGATTCAGGCGATGCGGCGTGTCAGATAGACTGCGTCGTTTGAATCGCCAGCAAGCCGGCTCCTACAGTTCGTGGTGTACCTGCGATCACTCGCGGCGTTTGAGGGTGTCCGACGGTAACTCGCCGAACTGTTTGCGGTAGTTGTCGGAGAATCGCCCCAAATGCAAAAACCCATAATCCATCGCCACTTCCGTCACGTTACGCACATTACAGGTCGGGTCGCTCAAACAAGCATTGATACGCTCCAGACGTTTCTGCCGGATGTAGTTTTTCGGCGTAGTGCCGGCGTTGCGTTCGAACAAGCCATACAGTGAACGCAGGCTCATCCGCGCCTGACGCGCCAGTTCTTCACTGTCGATGTCCTGCTTGAGGTGGCGTGCGATGTAGTCGGCAATCACCTCGAACGTGGCCGTCTGTGAGCCGAGGTTGATTCGGCTGACGTTGGTCTGCATCAGGCTGAGCATCTTGCTGACGATGATCTGTGCGTAATGCTCCTGCACTTTGGGAATCTGCTCGGTGGCCTCGGCCTCCTGGCAAATCATCGCCAGCAGCCCGACAAACCCTTCCAGTTCATTGAGCTGGTAACGGTTCTCCAGAAACCGCACGCCCTGCCCCGGATAGCGCCAGCGCTGCTCGTCGCACACGGACTCAAGCAACGTCGTGGGAACTTTGAGGATGAATTTTTCGCAATCGTCAGAGTACGTCAGGTCCACCGGATCGTCGGGATTGATCAGCAGCAACTCGCCAGGCGCGAAGTAATGTTCCTGACCGTGCCCGCGCCACAGGCAGTTGCCACGCAGCAACACTTGCAGGTGATAGATGCTTTCCAGTGCGCCCGAGGTGACCCGCACGCTGCCGCCATAGCTGATGCGGCACAGGTCGAGGCTGGCAAACTTGCGATGATTGAGACTGGCCAGGGGTTGCCCGGCGCGCGGCATCAGGATGCAATGATTACCGACATGCTGATTGACATAGCCCGACACCGCGTACGGGTCGGCATGGTCGAATACGGAGCTGCGCTGACTCAACAGTTGCGCTTGCATCATCGGGTCACTCTCGTTGTTTTTATGGGGTGCGACGGGGCATTCTAAGGCAGTGCTTGCGGCGGTGTGTCAGTTGATCGACATGTGGAATATTCTGGCCCTTTCGCGAGCAAGCCCGCTCCCACATTTTGACCGTAGTCCCACTGAAGAAACACGGTCGAATGTGGGAGCGAGCCTGCTCGCGAAAGCGGTGTGTCAGTCATCACCAAGCTGGAATCAGTCCTCCAGAGCGCGAACCCGCTCGTGACGCTGCTGCTCTTGCGGCTGGGCGAACGATTGCAAGGTGAAATCGAATTCGATCTCGGCAAAACGACCGCTGACGCCATGCGCCGCTGCGCGTTGTTGATCATCGCTGAAGGTGATTTTCGCGATCAGCTCGTCACGGGTGGCGTAGGCGAAATCGTCGTGCAGGTATTGATCGCCGTCGAGGTTGATCTGGGTGGTCAGGTGACGATGATCCGGCGCCGAGATGAAGAAGTGCACGTGCGCCGGACGCTGGCCGTGACGGCCCAGTTGATCGAGCAGTTGCTGAGTCGGACCGTCCGGCGGGCAGCCGTAACCCGACGGCACGATGCTGCGGAAGCGGTAGCGACCTTCGGCGTCGGTGACGATGCGGCGACGCAGGTTGAATTCAGATTGCGTGGTATCGAAGTACGAATAAGTGCCGCCGGTATTGGCGTGCCAGACATCCACAATCGCACCGGCCAACGGTTCGCCGGCGGTGTTGAACACACGGCCCTGCATGAACAGCGTCACACCCGGATCGACGCCATCATCGAGACGCGCTTCACCTTGGGACAATGGGGCACCGGCCACGTACAGCGGGCCTTCGATGGTGCGCGGCGTGCCGCCAGCCTTGCCGGCCTGTTCGTCTTCGGCGTCCATCAGCAGGTCGAGGTAGTGTTCCAGGCCCAACCCGGCCACCACCAGCCCAGCCTCCTGGCGCGCACCCAGCACGTTGAGGTAGTTGACGGCTTTCCAGAACTCTTCCGGGGTCACGGCGAGGTCTTCGATGATGTTCACCGAATCACGCAGGATGCGGTAGATCAGCGCTTTGGTGCGCGGATTGCCGGCATCGTTGTGCAGGCCGCTGGCCTCTTCGAGAAACTTCTGGGCTTTGGCAGTGTGGGAAATTTTTACGTTCATTTTATGGGTTCCTCATCTTGTAATTATTAGCGTGGCGAACTGAACAGGCCAGGTTCAGCGGTCATCCTCGCGGATGGAAGAAGGATGCCGGCACATCGCGGTGACTTCGATCGCCATGTACGGGTACAGCGGCAATTGCATGAGCAAGTCGTGCAGCTCTTGAACGCTGTCGACATCGAACACGCTGTAATTGGCATAGAGCCCGGCAATGCGCCACAGGTGACGCCACTTGCCTTGATCCTGCAGACGATGGGCCAGGGCTTTTTCGTCAGCCTTGAGCTGCGCGGCGCGTTCGGGGTTCATGTCGACCGGCAAATTCACGGTCATCTTTACGTGGAACAGCATAATGCTCTCCTCAGGCTTGATGAATGGCAGTGGATGTCTTGTCGCGACGGAAAAACGCCAGGCGTTCTTCATCGAGGTTCAGGCCCAGCCCTGGGGTTTTCGGCACGTGCAGCTCGAAATCGCGATAGACCAGCGGCTCGCTGAGAATGTCTTCGGTCAACAGCAGCGGGCCGAACAGCTCGGTGTCCCACGCCAGTTTGTTCAGCGTGATGAAGGCATGGGCCGAAGCCATGGTGCCCAGACCACCTTCAAGCATGGTGCCGCCGTACAGGCCGATGCCCGCCGCTTCGGCAATCGCGGCGGTCCGCAGCACGGCGCGTGGGCCGCCGTTCTTGGCAATCTTCAGGGCGAACACTGAAGCCGCGCCTTCACGGGCCAGGTTGAACGCATCTTCCACGCACTCGATGGATTCGTCGGCCATGATTGGCGCCGGGCTGATGGCGTTCAGGCGCGCCATGCCAGAGCGGTTATTGCGCGAAATCGGCTGCTCGATCAGGTCGATGCCGTTGCTGCCGAGAATCCGGCAGGCGCGCAACGCGACGGCTTCATCCCAGGCCTGATTGACGTCGACCCGCACGCTGGCACGATCGCCGAGGGCTTTCTTGATCGCGATGACGTGGGCCAGATCGCGATTGACTTCGCCGGCACCGATTTTCAGTTTGAAGATGCGATGGCGGCGCAGGTCGAGCATTTTTTCCGCTTCGGCGATGTCCTTGTCGGTGTCGCCGCTGGCCAGGGTCCAGGCCACTGGCAGCGCATCCCGAACGCGGCCGCCCAGCAGTTCGCTGACCGGCAGGCCAAGGCGTTTGCCCTGGGCATCGAGCAACGCGGTTTCGATACCTGACTTGGCGAAGGTGTTGCCACGGATGCTGCGCTCCAGGCGCAACATCGCAGCGTTGACGTTGGCGCTGTCCTGACCCAGCAGCAGCGGCGCGAAGTGCCGGTCGATGTTGGTCTTGATGCTGTCCGGGCTTTCATTGCCATACGCCAGGCCACCGATGGTGGTGGATTCGCCAATGCCTTCAATGCCATCGGCGCAGCGCACGCGAATGATCACCAGCGTCTGGTTCTGCATGGTGTGCATCGCCAGCTTGTGCGGGCGGATGGTCGGCAGATCGACGATGATCGTCTCGATCGATTCAATGGCAGTTGCAAGCATGTCGATACCCGTCAGGTTCTTAAAGTTCTGGAACCGATTCTGGTACGGCTTTTTTCGGGAAGCCAATATAGAATTGGTCTGACTTGATACCTTTAAGGTATGCAAACTGCTTTGCGGAGGCCTCATGGAACTGCGTCACCTGCGGTATTTTCAGGTGTTGGCTCAAACCCTCAACTTCACCCGCGCGGCCGAACTGCTGCACATCGCCCAGCCGCCACTGAGCCGACAGATTCAGCAACTGGAGGATGAACTCGGGGTGTTGCTGCTGGATCGTGGACGGCCGCTGAAGCTGACCGACGCCGGGCGGTTTTTCCATGAGCACAGCACTGCCCTGCTGGAGCAACTGGGCAAGGTCTGCGACAACACGCGACGCATCGGCCTGGGAGAAAAAACCTGGTTGGGGATTGGTTTTGCGCCGTCGACACTCTATGGCGTGCTGCCGGAACTGATTCGCCGTTTGCGCAGCGGCGAGCCTCTGGAGCTGGAACTGGGGCTCTCGGAAATGACCACGCTGCAACAGGTGCAGGCGCTCAAGGCCGGTCGGATCGATATCGGTTTCGGCCGCATTCGCATCGACGACGCGGCCATTATCCAGACGGTGTTGACCGAAGACCGGCTGGTCGCCGCCCTGCCCGCCGGTCATCCGCTACTGGCCGGGCCGATCAGCCTGCGCGAACTGGCAAAGGAACCTTTCGTGCTGTACCCCGGCAACCCGCGCCCCAGCTACGCCGACCATGTGATCGGGTTGTTCGAGTCCTATGGCGTCAGCATTCACGTGGCGCAGTGGACCAACGAACTGCAAACCGCCATCGGCCTGGTGGGCGCAGGAATCGGCGTCACCCTGGTGCCAGCCTCGGTGCAATTGCTGCACCGCGACGACATCGGCTTCACGCCGCTGCTGGAAGACAACGCGACCTCGCCGATCATCCTCAGCCGACGCGTGGGCGACGTGTCGCCGGGGTTGAATCATTGTTTGCGGATAATCGATGAATTATCGCCGCAACAGCTGAACGCTTTGTAGGAGCCCGGCTTGCTGGCGATGGCGCCCGCGAGATCGCCATCGCCGGCAAGCCAGCTCCTACAGATCATGGAGGTGTTCGGGATTGAGGGTTTACGCATAACCTGTAGGAGCCCGGCTTGCTGGCGATGGCGTCCGTGAGATTGCCATCGCCGGCAAGCCGGCTCCTACAGATTGTGGGGTGTTCGGGATTGAGGATTCACGCATAACCTGTAGGAGCCCGGCTTGCCGGCGATGGCGTCCGTGAAATCGCCATCGCCAGCAAGCCGGCTCCTACAGATTGTGGGGTGTTCGGGATTGAGGGTTTATGCAAAACCTGTAGGAGCCCGGCTTGCCGGCGATGGCGTCCGTGAGATCGCCTTCGCCAGCAAGCCGGCTCCTACAGATCGTGGATGTGTTCGGGATTGAGGGGTTACGCAAAACCTGTAGGAGCCCGGCTTGCCGGCGATGGCGCCCGTGAGATTGCCATCGCCGGCAAGCCGGACTCCTACAGTTTTTGCGGTTATTCCTCAGCCGGCAAACGCGCGGCGACCGGCGCGCATTTCGGTGTGAAATTCGCCAATCAGGTTTGAAATAGCACGAGCGCTGCTCAGTTGCGCGGGTGACACGCCGGTGATCAGCAGATCAATCCTGCCGGTGGAGCGCTCGAAAACCTTGATCCGTAGCGACCCGTCAGGATTCACCGTGCAGGCGCAGGAAAGCGGTTGAAAACCGGACTCCACAATGCGGCAAAGTTCTGGAACTGAAACCATAAAGGGTGTCTCGGGTGGCGGTTGATCGGATTGACCCTTTGAGAATAGATGGGCCTACCAAGCCTGCTCGGGCGAATACTTGGGACAAATGTTATTTGTGTCTCAATTCGGAAAACTTTAGGTGCCGGTTAAGAGAAAAGCATTCAAGGTGTCAGCAGGACAAATTTCAAAAGCTTCATTTTTACCTTCAGGTTCAACAAGCAGGCCATTACCTCACTTACGCTTGAAACGCAGGTCGAAAAAGCTGCCGAGTTTTTGCGTCAGGTGGGTGCAATCAGTCCGCTTCTGGCCAACTGGTATTTGCAAGGGAAAAGCCTGAAAGACTCGCTTTCAACTAACGTCAGTAACAACACTCAAGCGCTGATCGACAAAGTTAAGCGCGCTCATGATCCTGACCTTCCCGACCTGACCGAATTTTCGGTCTGGAATGCCATCCAGGATCCGCTTGAGGGCGGAGTCGCCTTTCATTACAGCGCGCACAACCTCGATTCAGTGTCAGCCATGTCCTTCGAGGACGCTGGTGCTTTGTTGATGAAGCTTGCGCACCCGGAAGAGACATTCACAAAAATTATCAATCTGGCCGTGAATATCTGGCCAGAAATTGACTGGGTCACCGTGGTACCGGCCAACTATTTCAGAAAAGGTCGTGTTTTCAAGGACCGACAGACAATTGGATGGATTGGCTTTTGCCCGCAACCGTTGAAACAGGAAGACTTCCCTCAGGCACACAAACTGGTTCCCGTGCCCGACAGGGGGACCATTATCGTCAGCTGTCCTGAAGTCATGAATGAGCAAAACCTCGACCACTTCGGACAGGTTGGGGATATTGATACCAAACTGGTAGAGCTTGGTTATTTGCCGTTGTTTATGAACTGAATCGTGCACATGTGAACGACAGCGATCATCTGCAGGAGCCGGCTTGCCGGCGAAGGGCCCGTGAGTCTTGCGTTTTGATCACTGCGCATCCGCTCCCCAGATCCAGTTCCAGACCCCCGGCAATTTCACCGGTTGCGCACTGTCGCGAACGGTGCGCGCCATGGCCGCCCGTTGCAGTTCGGCCTGATCATCGTAAAACGGCTTCTGCGCCGTTTTCACGCCAGTCGCCTGCGCACTGTCGAGAAGGATTTGCAGGTATTCGCGGGCATGTCGGGCGGTGTAGCGATTGAGGTCGTGGAAGGTCACCACCACCGGGATCACCCCATCCACCGTCGGCAACTCACCCATTGCGATGCGCTCACGCACCTCTGACATCTGCCGCAACATGCTGGACCGGCGTCGGGGGCTGGCGTTGAAACCCCAGATCTTGCCGTCGTTGGCGCTCAGGTCGGTCAGCAACACGTGCATGCCGTGCTTTTTATAAGCGGCGAAAACCCGTTTGTCGTAGTTCCAGAACGGCGGCCGCACCAGGGTCGGCGGCGCACCGGTGATGGCGGCGATGTCGGCACTGCCTTTGGTCAATGACTGTTCCAGTTCTTCCGGGCTCAGAGAACGGTGATTGGTGTGCCAGTGGGTGGCCGTGTGGAAACCGAGAATCTGCCCGTCCGCATGCTCGCGGCGCATGACCTCACGGCCGATGTCGCTGTCGCCCGCCCGTGGCGCGCCGGTCTGCACGAAGAACACCGCTTTGAGGTTCGGCTGCACCGGGTTGGTGGCGAGGCTGTCGAGGATTGTCATCGTCGGGTTCCAGAAACTCGACGCGCTGGGACCGTCGTCGAACGTCAGCAGAAACCGGATCGGTGCTTGCGCGTGCAGACGCTGTTCGGTTTGCGGTGTCATTTCGATGGGAGCAGCGATGCAACCCACCAGCCCGACGGCAATGGCGAGTGCGCTGAGAATCTTGAACAGCTGTTTCATGTTGTGCCTTGAGCCGGACCGTTAAGCCCGCACAGTTGTGCGGGCGCGGTTTGGATCAGGGTACACAGTGTTTGGTTCCGGTGCTGCCCGGCATTGTCGATTACTGGGTAAACGCCTGCTCGAACGAGTTGTCGATAATCGGCGCGGTCGCCAGGGCCGTCGGCAGTGCTTTGACCTTGAACAGAAAATCCGCCGTGCTTTGCAGGTCCTTCGCAGCCTGTGCATCCACCGGGCCCACGGTCATGTGAGCCTGGCGTAACCAGTGACGCGAGACGTTCTGATCAAGATTGGCCTTCTTCGCCCACAGATCGGCATATTCGTCGGTGTGATTGTCGACCCAGGCTCGTGCCTTTTTCAGGCGAACCAGGAAGTCGGCGATGGCTTCGCGCTTGCTGTCGATTGACGGCGTCGAAGCGGCGATGGCGCTAAGGCCTGGCATGAGGTTCTTGGCGGTGAGAATCGGTCGCGCGCCGGAGAACAGAATCTGTTGGGAAATGTAGGGTTCCCAGACCGGGAAGGCATCAATGCTGCCCTGAGGCAGCGCGGCGGCGGCATCGACCGGCATCAGCTTGATGAAGTCGACGTAGTCCTCCGGCAGGTCAGCTTGTTGCAAGGCGCGCAGGGTCAATTGCTGGCTCCAGGCGCCGGGCCAATAGGCGACTTTCTTGCCCTTGAGGTCGGCGATGCTTTTGACCGGCGAATCCTTGGGCACCAGCAAGGCGATGGTGTCCGGGTTCTGCCGCGAGACGCCGATCAGCTTCACCGGCGCCTGCTTTGCAGCGAGGAACAGGAAGCCTGAATCGCCCAGAAAGCCCACGTCCAGCGCCCCGGTGTTCAACGCTTCGGCCAGCGGTGCAGCGGCCTGAAAATGCTTCCAGTCAACGGTGTAAGGCGCCCCTTCCAGCACTCCCGAAGCCTCCACCGAAGCGCGCACGTTGTAGTAATTCTGATCACCGACATGCAGGACAACGGGCTCAGAGGCGTAGGCCATTGGCGCAGCAAACAACGCACTGGTCAGCAAACTGCGGACGAATCTGGACAGGTTCATCGGGGGCTCCTTGAGAGTGAATGGCATAGACCATAACGCTCTTACAGGACGCTTTTTAAATTCGATTTACGCATAAGCTCATGACTGTCAGTCAACACTGTTCACCCGGCAACAGTGAGCCGACAGACTGTTTTCCCTGCAACACCCTTCTGCTTCATTCCTCGCCTCAACGCCTTGAAAAGGCCTGATATCCAAGACATGGCACAGAGCCTGCAATATTCCTTTTACGCAGGAAGCATTTATAAAAAATGAATTTTTCGACATAAGAAACCCAACGCCTTGTCCGGAGCCGATCCCATGAAGTCCACCTTCCGCTTTCCCAAAGTCAGGTATCTGCTCAGCGCCTGCGCCCTGGCCTTGAGCCTGCAACCCGCCGCGCAGGCCGCTGAAACACCGCCGGCCGAAGTGCATCTGGATTACGCCTACTACTCGCCAGTGAGCCTTGTGCTTAAACACTTTGGATTTCTGGAAAAAGCCCTGCCGCAGACCAAAGTCAGTTGGGTGCTGAGTCAGGGCAGCAACCGCTCGCTGGAGTACCTCAACAGCGGCGGCGTTGATTTCGCCTCCTCCGCCAGCCTCGCCGCCGTGCTCAGCCGCGCCAATGGCAGCCCGATCAAATCGGTTTACGTCTACAGCCGCGCCGAATGGACCGCATTGGTGGTGCGCAAGGATTCGCCCTACCAGACCGTCGCCGACCTGAAAGGCAAGAAGATCGCCGCCACCAAAGGCACCGACCCGTACCTGTTCACCCTGCGCAGCCTGCAACAGGCCGGCCTGAGCAAGGACGATGTGGAACTGGTGCACTTGCAGCACCCGGATGGCCGCACGGCCCTGGAAAAAGGCGACGTCGACGCCTGGGCCGGCCTCGATCCGCACATGGCCGCGAGCCAGGTCCAGGCCGGTTCGCGCCTGTTGTATCGCAACACCAACTTCAACAGTTATGGCGTAGTCAGCGTTACTGACACTTATGCGAAAGAGCACCCGCAGACCATCGAAACCGTACTGAAGGCGTACGAAAAGGCCCGCGACTGGGCGGTAAAAAACCCTGATGAACTGGCGAAACTGCTCGCTACCGAATCCGGTCTGCCGCTGGAAGTGGCCAAGCTGCAACTGTCCCGCACTGACCTGAGCAGCCCGCAACTGACCGCCAGGGATGTGATCGCCTCCAAGGCCGCCGCGCCGATTCTGGTGTCCGAAGAACTGGTGCGTCGTGGGGTGAATGTCGATCAGGTCATCGATCAGTTGATCGACACCGGCTTCAAGGAAACCGTGGCCCGTCAGTAAATAACCGCCAACGGGGCACAACGAATCCGCGCCAGTCGCGGATTCGTCGTGACCGGAGAATCTCATGACCAGCAAAAGCAAAGACCTGCCCCTCGAACTGCCGACGCCACGTCGTGCCGCTCTTTCCTTGAACTATGCCTGGCGTTTGCGCCTCAAGGGTCTGGCGTTGCCGGTGCTGATCCTCCTGGTGCTGGAATTTGTCGTACGCATCGGCTGGTTGCCGTCCTACCAAATGCCGGCGCCCAGCGAAATCGCCCTGACCTTGAGAGACCTCGCCGAAGGTGCGCTGTGGAAACACATCAGCACCAGCCTGTTGCGCGTGTTGCTCGGTTTCGCCATCGGCGCCGGTCTGGCACTGGTGTTTGCCGCCTGGGTCGGTTTGAGCCGCGAAGCCGAAGCCTGGCTTGAGCCGACCTTCGCCGGCCTGCGTTCGATTCCGAGCCTGGCCTGGGTGCCCCTGTTGTTGCTGTGGCTGGGCATCGACGAAACCTCGAAAATCGTCCTGATTGCCATCGGCGCGTTCTTCCCGGTGTACCTCAACGGCGTCGCGGCGATTCGCGACATCGACCGCAAACTGGTGGAAGTCGGGCAGATGTATGGCTTCGGTCGCACACGGCTGGTCCGGCGGATTTTGCTGCCCGCCGCCCTGCCCGGCCTGTTTACCGGGTTGCGCAGCGGCATGAGCCTGGCGTGGATGTTTCTGGTGGCCGCCGAGCTGATCGCCGCGACCAAAGGGTTGGGTTATCTGCTCAGTGACGGGCGCGAGACGTCCCGCCCGGACATCGTGCTCGCGGCAATCATCGTGCTGGCGCTGCTGGGCAAACTCAGCGATGGCATTCTCGCCGGCCTGGAGAAACGCTTCCTGGCGTGGCGCGACACGTTCAACGGCCAAAGCACAGAGGATTGAGCCATGACCGATTACCTGCTGGACATTCGCGTCGAGCGTAAAACTTTCGCCACCACCACGGTGCTCAGGGATATCCACCTGCAATTGCAGCCCCGGGAAACCGTCAGCCTGCTGGGCCCCAGCGGGTGCGGAAAAAGCACGTTGTTGCGGATCGTTGCCGGTCTGGAAAAGGACTTTCAGGGTGAACTGAATCGTAGCGCCGGTGAGGTCGCGTTCGTGTTTCAGGAGCCTCGATTGATGCCCTGGCTGACGGTCGAGCAGAACATCGGCTTCAGCGCCGACAACCGATATGACAAGGCCTGGGTCGCACAACTGATCGATGAAGTCGGCCTCAGCGGGTTCGCTCAAGCGTTACCCAAGGCGCTTTCCGGCGGCATGGCGCAGCGGGTCGCCATTGCTCGCGGCCTCCACTCACGGCCCGATGTGCTGTTGCTCGACGAACCGTTCAGCGCGGTGGACGCCTTCACCCGGATGAAACTGCAAGATCTGTTGCTGCAACTGGCCGAGCGCCACGCCATCGCCCTGCTGCTGGTGACCCACGATGTCGATGAAGCGCTGTACCTCAGCGACCGCGTCCTGGTCATGGACAATCGCCCCAGCAGCATTCGCCAGGAACTGGCGGTGCAACTGCCCCATCCGCGTGATCGGCGTGACCCGCAGCTGGCGCAATTGAAGGCCCTGTCGTTGACCGAACTGCAACGGGCGCACGTCATTTGAATCGCCCAGCGTTCCCCGATCCGTAGGAGCCCGGCTTGCTGGCGAAGGCGTCCGTAAGATCGCCATCGCCGGCAAGCCGGCTCCTACAGGGTTCGCGTGAATCCCCGATCCCGAACATCCTGGTGATCCGTAGGAGCCGGCTTGCTGGCGATGGCGTCCGTAAGATCGCAATCGCCGGCAAGCCGGCTCCTACAGGGTTCGCGTGAATCCCCAATCCCGAACATCTCCCAATCCGTAGGAGCCAGGCTTGCTGGCGAAGGCGCCCGTGAAATCGCCATCGCCAGCAAGCCGGCTCCTACAGGGTTCGCGTGAATTCCCAATCCCGGACATCCCCAGATCCGTAGGAGCCAGGCTTGCCAGCGAAGGCGTCCGTAAGATCGCCATCGCCGGCAAGCCGGCTCCTACAGGGTTCGTGTGAATCCCCGATCCCGAACATCCTGACGATCCGTAGGAGCCAGGCTTGCCGGCGAAGGCGTCCGTAAGATCGCCATCGCCGGCAAGCCGGGCTCCTACAGGTGAAGCGTCTAAGCTGAAGGTTCCAGTCGGAGGTTTCTTTCGATGTGCGGAAGACTCTCGCAATACCGGGGCATTCATGACTTCGTGGCGGTGCTGAGTATTCCCGACGCGCTGATCAACCATGTCGGCGATGAACCGCTGGCCAGGTACAACGCCGCGCCGACGAATCAACTCGCGTTGTTTCATCGGCAAAGCAATGGGCTCCAGGCCGACAAGGTGCGCTGGGGATGGCGGCCGCATTGGGCGAAGGATCGTGCGGCGCCGATCAATGCACGGGTGGAGAAAGTCGCCCACGGCCCGTTCTTCCGCGCAATCTGGCCGCACCGCGCGATTGTGCCGATCGACAACTGGTTCGAATGGGTCGATACGCCGGACTCAACGAGACAGCCATGGCTCATCCGGCGGCAGGACCGCGATCCGATTTTCTGTGCCGCGATTGGCCGGTTTCCCACAGATGGCGAGGAACCGAGAGACGACAACGGTTTCGTGATCATTACCGCGGACAGCGCCGGTGGCATGCTCGACATTCACGACCGGCGGCCGGTGGTGTTGTCGCCGGAACTGGCACGGGAATGGCTCGATCCCGCCACGCCCCCGGAACGCGCCGAACAGATGGCCTTGTTTCAAGGCGAAGGCAGCGAAGTTTTCGAGTGGTACAAGGTTGGCAAGGCTGTAGGCAACGTGAGGAATCAAGACGCGTCGCTGATTGACGAGAGTGCATGAACTTATCAATACCAACAGCCTGACGGCAGCCAATAACTGTTAGTTATGCAGACCAATAACTTAAACGTTACACAGACTGTTTCACCCAAGTAACACTTACTGATAGAGGACGCTTTGCTGCATCAACCGCTTGTCCGACAATTTGATCGTCATACATACATTTAGAATAACTACGGATAGCATGCGCGCCGCATTTCCATTGGCATCGCCCAGTTGACCAAAGAGTCAACAACTAAGGAAATCCCAACTACAACAAGCCTTGCAGAGAATTAAATGCGCGACGATTTTGCAATCAATCAAGTCGTTGGTCTGGAGTGCGTTTATCTTTCGACGACAGAGCACTATCGGCTGGACTGTTTCATAGAGCAATACATAAAGACCCGTAACCTGCGATCGGTTCCGGGGATTGACGGCACCTTGCGTTCAACGCTCATACACTATCCCGGCAAGCCGCCGGTCATGGTCAACGAAGTGAACGCATGGATCGACAAGACCCTGGGCTATCGGGCCTCACATCCCGACGAATTGCAGCTCGACGACGCTTGAAACGACGCGCAGGCCTACGTTTGGCAAAAGAACTGAACGAACCCGTCGTCGCCGTACTCTGAACGGTAGAGGCTCACTGAGCCTCCTCCTTTTTCAGCAGTCCTATTTCTGCATCACACTTTCACCGCAGATCTCTCTGAATTTTTATTCGACGACTAAGCCACTGACCTGGCTGGCTCCACGAGAGATAGATGAGTGAACTCATTCCCTATGCCGTGCATTACTTATTCGACGGTGTGCGACAGCACTTTTTCAAGATGGCTGTGCATTTTTCCGATGTCGAAGCGATTCATTCGGCGTCTGCGCATGCTTACCCTGAATCCGGCCGCAAGATCGCCGAACACGCCACCCTCGAAGCGGCACGGATCAAAGCACAGCAATTGGGCATTACCCAGATTCGCTGGAACGTGTCGATCTGATTGACCGGCAAAAAAAAGCCCCGCGCATTGGCGGGGCTTTGTTGTATGCGCAGATCGGTCAGAGCGCCTGCTAAAACTTTCGATCAGGTTCTGACAGTTCCTTCCCGTCGTCGGGATGCTTCCAGTCAGGCGTCGAACGTTTCTGCCGCTCGATCTCTTCTTCCGTCGGTTCATCCATGTCTTCATCTTCCGGATCCGGACGCTTTTGTTCAGTTGCCATGCTCACCTCTCTCCCTAAGGGATCAGTCATCAACTTTAAGCGTAGAACAGTTTTGCGCTCCCGGCTCAGAGCCACCAGCGCAGCAAAAAGAAAAAGCCCATGCTCAACAACATGCTGAGCAAGGTGTTGCGGGTGTACAGCACCAGCCCCACCGCCACCAGCGAACTGATCAGGTACGGGTTGTCCCATTGCAGGTTCAGCTGTTTATCCGGCATGAACACAATCGGGCCGCAGATGGCGGTCAACATGCCCGGTACCGCAAAGCCGAGGAATTGCCGGGCGTTGCTGCTCAGGCGCAGCGGCAGCCGTGGCTCGAGAAATACATAACGGTTGAGGAACACCAGAATCCCCATACCGACAATCACCGCCCAGACCATCATGTGCGTCCACCGTAGAATTTGTTGCAGATGAAGCCCACCGTCATGCCCGCTAACCCCGACAGCACCAGCGCCGAGCCCCATTGCCAGTAACTGAACAACACCGAGCAAAACAGCGAAACCGCCACGCAGACCACGGTCGGTACGTTGCGCACCACCGGGGTGATCAGGGCAATGAAGGTCGCGGCGATGGAGAAGTCCAGGCCCAGATGTTCCAGGCCGGGAATGCTGCTGCCCAGCACGATGCCGGCCAGCGTGAAGAGGTTCCAGGCGATGTAAAACGTCAGGCCGACGCCCAGGGCATACCAGCGGTTGAATTGCTGTTTGTCATGCTGGCTGGTCAGGGCGAACAGCTCGTCGGTGAGCAAAAAGCCCAGCCCCGCACGCCAGCGACCCGGCAGTGGGGAAATTACCGAGCGCATGCTCATGCCGTAGAGCAAATGCTGCGACGTCAGCAATAACGTGGTCAGCAGAATTGAAAAGATTCCGGCACCGCCCTTGAGCATGCCGATGGCCACCAATTGTGCCGCCCCGGCAAACACGATGCTCGACAACCCCTGGCCTTGCAGCGGCGTGAGGTTGGCTTCGATGGCCATGGAGCCGGCCAGCAATCCCCACGGCGCGGTCGCCAGGGACAATGGCATGATCGCCGCGGCGCCGCGAAGAAAGGCGCTGCGCGGCATGAGTGAGTGAGTCATAACGCTCTACAAACAGGAAAAGACGCCTGACTGTGCCAGCAGTCGCGCCCGATGGCTTGAACAATCTTGCGCACTTGTGCCGATTTTGGTGATTGACAAAATTCCCGCCGACTCTTAAAACTGAGCGCCTCATTCAGGGTGTAAGCAAACATGTCCGCAACCTTCAACCTCAACATTGACGCCATTGGCTTGATTGCCAAGGCGCAAGGTTGCGTTGCGCACGCCCTCAAATCGAAGAAACAGTCGCTCATGTGACCGGGGCGCGCTGTCCCGTCAGATGAGCTGACAGGACATTGAGCGCGACGGGCACCCTCCCCCTGCTTACTTCCTTCTACGCTTCTGACGGTGACGAAATCGGTCAACTTTCAGGAGTAAGTGCATGTCATCGTTTCAAGGTATCTGGGTTCCGCTCGTTACGCCGTTTCAACACGGTGCGATCGATTTCGTCGGGTTGCGCCGGCTCGTCAGCCATTTGCTGGACAAAGGCGTCGATGGCCTGGTGGTCTGCGGCACTACCGCTGAAGCGGCGGCACTGAGCAAACATGAACAACTGGCGGTGCTGGATGCCGTGCTTGAATGGGTGCCTGCGGATCAGGTGGTCATGGGGCTGGCCGGCAACAACCTGACCGAACTGCTGCAATTGCAGAGCGAAATCCTCAAGCGGCCACTGGCCGGGTTGCTGGTGCCGCCGCCGTACTACATTCGCCCGTCCCAGGCAGGCCTTGAAGCGTTTTTCAAAACGGTTGCCGATGCGTCCACTGTGCCGATCATTCTGTACGACATCCCGTATCGCACCGGCATCGCCTTCGAACAGGCAACGTTGCTCAACATTGTCGCCCACGAACGAATCGTCGCAATCAAGGATTGCGGCGGCAATCAGGGCAACACCCTGGCGCTGCTGACCAGCGGCAAGGTCGACGTGTTGTGCGGCGAAGACAACCAGATTTTCAGCGCCCTGTGCCTCGGTGCCAAAGGGGCGATTGCCGCCTCGGCGCATGTGCATCCGGAGTTGTTCGTGACGCTGTATCAACAGATCCGCGACCAGCGGTTGGCGGAAGGACGGGCGACTTTTTTCCGGTTGCTGCCGCTGATTCAAAGCCTGTTCATTGAACCCAATCCTGCCCCGGTGAAAACCGCACTGGCCCTTGAAGGCTTGATCGACGACGAACTGCGCGCGCCGATGCAACGCAGCAGTGAGGCCATGGTGCTGCGTCTGAAGGCCGTGCTCGCTGGGTTGGGCAGCAAACAATAGATAGAGCGCCGACGCCCCGCCCGAGTACCATGGAGTGATTCGCATCACGCGTCAGGGAGTCGCCATGCTTTACCGGATCGCCGCCGATGGGCTGGTGCTGTTTCACCTGTTGTTCATTCTGTTCGTGCTGTTCGGCGGGCTGCTGGTGCTCAAATGGCACCACCTGGCCTGGTGGCACCTGCCGGCTGCAACGTGGGGGATTGCGGTCGAAGTGTTCCACCTGACCTGCCCGCTGACACAGTGGGAAAACCTCATGCGCAGCGCGGCCGGGCAGACCGGCTATGGCGGTGGTTTCATCGAACATTATGTGTGGCCGGTGATTTACCCGGCTGGGTTGACCCCGAGTATCCAGCTGGGACTCGGCGGCGTGGTGCTGGTGATCAACGTGTTGGTCTACGTTCGAGTGTTCAGGCAGCGCAAGTCACGCCGGACGTCCACCCTTTCAAATACCACACGATCCCTGTAGGAGCCGGCTTGCCGGCGATGGCGGCCTCAAATTCAACGTAGTGTTCGAGGGCCTCATCGCTGGCAAGCCAGCTCCTACAGGGGTTGGGTTGGCCGATAAATTTCAGACAGTCCGCGATTTTGTAGGAGCCGGCTTGCCGGCGATGGCGGCCTCAAATCCAACGTAGCGTTCAAGGGCCTCTTCGCGGGCAAGCCTCGCTCCTACAGGGGGTGGATTGGCCGATAAATTTCAGACAGCCCGCGATTTTGTAGGAGCCGGCTTGCTGGCGATGGCGGCCTCAAATCCAACGTAGCGTTCAAGGGTCCCATCGCTGGCAAGCCAGCTCCTACAGGGGTTGGGATTGGCCGATAAATTTCAGACAGCCCGCGATTTTGTAGGAGCCGGCTTGCTGGCGATGGCGGCTTCAAATTCAACGCAGCGTTCGAGGGCCTCTTCGCGGGCAAGCCTCGCTCCTACAGGGGGTGGGTTGGTCGATAAATTTCAGACAGCCCGCGATTTTGTAGGAGCCGGCTTGCCGGCGATGGCGGCCTCAAATTCAACGTAGCGTTCAAGGGCCTCTTCGCGGGCAAGCCTCGCTCCTACAGGGGTTGGATTGGCCTATACATTTCAGGTGGCCGCGATTTTGTTTTCGTTGCTCCAGACATTCATTTCCAGGCCGTTCGTTCGAGGATTCAGAACATGTTGTCGATTGAAGACCTGGCGTTGCTGGAGGCCATTCGGGAAACCGGTAGCCTGTCGCGCGCGGCGGTGCACCTGGGCAAGGCGCCATCGACCGTGTCGTATGCGGCGCGGCAACTGGAAGAGCGTTTCGACGCCTTGCTCTTCGATCGCCGCCGCTACCGCTTGCAGCTCACCCCGGCCGGGGAATTGCTGGTGAACGAGGCGGCGCGGCTGATGCAGGACGTCTCGCGCCTGACCCAACGGGTGCAGCAAGTGGCCAATGGTTGGGAGAGTCGGCTGTGGATCGTCACCGACGAACTGCTGGAGTTCGAAACCCTGATCCCGGTGATTCACGAGTTTGATGCGCTGGAATCCGGCGTACCGTTGCGCATCACCCAGGAAGTGCTCAAAGGTGTCTGGGAAGCCCTGCGCGAAGGCCGGGCGGACCTGATCATCGGCGCCACCAACGAACCGCCGGCCATCCCTTCCTTGCGCTGGATGCAGTTGGGGGAAATGGAATGGGTGTTTGCGGTCTCACCGAAGCACCCGCTGGCCAAGGCCAAGGAACCGATCTCTCGGGCAACGGTGACGCAACACCGGGCGATTGTCGTGGCCGACTCCTCCAGAGTCACCGAAGGCAGCACTTATGGCGTCTCCGGCGGACAACCCGTGCTCGCCGTGCCGACCATGCGCGCCAAAATCCTCGCCCAGTGCGACGGCCTGGGCGTGGGGTGGCTGCCCAAACATCGGGTCGGCTCGTTACTGAAAAACGGCACGCTGGTCGAAAAACAGATGGCCGACCCGCGCGAGCCGAACATTCTGTATGCCGGCTGGCGTGGCGACCATGACGGTCGCGCCCTGGGTTGGTGGCTGGAAAAACTCAAGCAATCGTACCTGGCGACCCAACTGGTTCAGGGCAGCGGTGGGTTTGTTTGAGTTCAGTTGGCAATGACGCTCATGTTCCTGCCGCTGGCCTTGGCCACGTAAAGCGCCTTGTCCGCAGCGCCGACGAGGTCGTTCGGCTGGGCCTGTGATGCAGGATCGTAAGCGGCGACGCCGATACTGACCGTCACCATGCCCTCTGCACCTTCACGGTGGGGAATACCGGCCTGCAACACCGCACGACGGATTTTTTCCGCCACCAGAAACGCCCCCACATAGTCAGTCCCCGGCAGCACCGCCGCAAACTCTTCACCGCCGTAGCGCGCCGCCAGATCCCCGGGCCGCTTGATGTTGTCGGTGATGATCGCGCTGATGTTGCGCAAACATTCGTCGCCGGCCACATGACCGTAGTGGTCGTTGAACAGTTTGAAGTGATCGACATCGATCATCAGCAGCGCGAGGCCGTTCAGGCTGCGCCGGGCGCGGCCCATTTCCGAGTGGATGAACAGGTCGAACTGACGCCGGTTGGACAGCCCCGTCAGCGCGTCTTCCAGGGCCAGCAATTCCAGGCCACGATTGACCTCGAGCAGTTTGTCCTGAGCGTCCAGCAGTTGGTTCTGAATGCGGTTCTGCTGCTTCATCAGATTGATCAGGCGAAAACCCAGTACACCGACAAAACCCAGCAAAAGCGTAACGATGCCAGCACTGAGCATGGATTCCTCACGCCAGCCGGCCAGGACTTCCTCCTTGTCGAGCGCGGCGAAAACAACCAGCGGATACCCCTCGACCCGGCGAAACCCCACCACCCGCACAACGCCATCCACCATGGATTTGAATGTTGCCGTCCCTGAACTCCCCGAGGGCAACAACTGCTTGAACAGCGGGCTGTTGGCGAGGCTGGTGCCGATATCCGCTTCGTTGAACGGCCGGCGAACGATGATGGTGGCATCGTCGGCGATCAGGTTGATTACGCCGTTGCGGCCCATGTCGATGCTGTCGTACAGGAACAGGAAATGATTGAGATAAATCGTCGCCAGCGCCACACCGGCAAAACTCCCATCGGCATGATTGATCCGGCGCGACACCGTCATGATCCATTCGCCGCTGGAGCGGCTTTTGATCGACGGGCCGATATGAGGCCCACGGTCGGGATGATTGCGATGGAAGATGAAATATTCACGATCGGCATTGTTGGCATCGGTCAGGGCGGCTCCGTTGGAATTGGCAATCCAGCGCCCCGTTTCGTCATAGACGAACAGGCCATGCAACTGACTCAACTCACTGCGCTGGGCGCTGAGCAAGCGCTCCAGATGTGGCAGCCCGGCCGGGTCGAAGCCGTCGCTTTCGAGGCGTTCCACCAACGTAAACAGCAGCGTATCGGCCTGCTTGATCGTCGCCTGCGCTTGCGAGGCCAGGGTCTGCGCAAGGTTGGACATCGCCACTTCCTTGTCATGCAGATGATACTGGCGCGAACTCCACGCTTCCCAGATCACGATGACAATCATGGACAGGCACACTGCAACAAGCAGTACCACCGCGGAGCGTACCTTGATCCTGGCACCGGCCTGTTCGGTGACCAAAGGCACGCTGTGGCGCAATTGTTCAATTCGGTCTTTGACAGACGGGTTACCCATGACGCTCCCTGAATCCTGATGAATGGCGACTGATCCCGTTCGCCTTTTTATTATCTATGTGCCTTGATCCTGTACCGGTTAGCGTGGCGTCTGTTTCACGGCCTCAAGCCACGCCGGGTTCAATTGCGTCTGTTCGGTTTCGATGCCCAGCGCTTCCATTCGTGCCTTGTGCAGGTCCATTTCACGTATCAATTGGCTGTGATCACTGGAGTTACCGTCCAGTTGGTGCATCTGGCTCAGCCCCAGGTGATAAAAACGCAGCAGCTTCATGGCACTCGGATCACCCGCGTCCACCGCCGCCGTCACCTGGTGCATGACGTTGGTGATGCTCATCAGGCTGCGTTTGAGCTGCCAGCCGTAGACCGCCGGCGCCATCCACTCCTGAGTCCAGAATTTGCCGCGCATCAGCGCCGCCATCAACAGCACCGCGACAAACACGCCGCCCACGTTGAAGCGTAGATTGTCGCCCCCCGGTTCGCCGAACATCGCCACCGCCGCGGTGGACAAAACCATCGCCAGGGCGAGGAAAACCAGGGCGATGATGATCGTGCTGCGGCGCGTCTGGCTTCGATAGATTTCTGGGTTCTGCGGCTGGATTTCAAACATCGCGACGGGATTCCTCAGGCGGCGTGAGCAAAAAGACTGCGGGGCATTATCGCCTCTGCGAGGGATTTAGCTATGCTGGGGCTCCTTTTCATCTTTTCATCGTCAAAGGGGAACATGGCGATACTGCGCAGTTCGTGCCATCTTCTTTCGTGGATACATACTATTCGGATGTCATGCGTCCTCGGCGGGTGACATCGTTTTAAGGATCATTGAATGTCCCAACGACAAGTAATCAACGCTTCGGTCAGCCCCAAAGGCAGCCTGGAAACCCTCTCTCAACGTGAAGTACAGCAACTGAGCGAAGCCGGATCCGGCAGCACCTATACCCTCTTCCGCCAGTGCGCCCTGGCCATTCTGAATACCGGCGCCCATGTCGATAACGCCAAGACCATCCTCGAAGCCTACAAGGACTTCGAAATCCGCATTCACCAACAAGACCGCGGTGTACGCCTTGAACTGTTGAACGCCCCGGCCGACGCATTCGTCGATGGCGAAATGATCGCCAGTACCCGGGAAATGCTGTTCAGCGCCCTGCGCGACATCGTCTACACCGAAAACGAACTCGACAGCCAGCGCATCGACCTGAGTAATTCCCAGGGCATCAGCGACTACGTGTTCCATCTGCTGCGCAACGCCCGCACCCTGCGCCCCGGCGTCGAGCCGAAGATCGTAGTGTGCTGGGGTGGCCACTCGATCAACACCGAAGAATACAAATACACCAAGAAAGTCGGCCACGAACTGGGCCTGCGCAGCCTCGACATCTGCACCGGTTGCGGCCCCGGCGTGATGAAAGGCCCGATGAAAGGCGCGACCATCGCCCATGCCAAACAACGCATTCACGGTGGCCGTTACCTCGGCTTGACCGAGCCCGGCATCATCGCTGCCGAAGCGCCGAACCCGATCGTCAATGAGCTGGTGATTCTGCCGGACATCGAGAAACGCCTGGAAGCGTTCGTGCGTGTCGGCCATGGCATCATCATTTTCCCCGGCGGCGCGGGCACGGCTGAAGAGTTCCTGTACCTGCTCGGCATCCTGATGCACCCGGACAACAAGGGCCTGCCCTTCCCGGTCATCCTCACCGGGCCGAAACACGCGGCGCCGTATCTGGAACAACTGGACGCGTTCGTCGGCGCCACCCTGGGTGACGCGGCGAAGCAGCATTACGAGATCATCATCGACGACCCGGCTGAAGTCGCGCGGCAGATGACTGCTGGCCTCAAAGCGGTGAAACAGTTCCGCCGCGAGCGCAACGACGCGTTCCATTTCAACTGGCTGCTGAAGATCGACGAGGGCTTCCAGCGCCCGTTCGACCCGACCCACGAAAACATGGCCAACCTGAAACTGAGCCGCAGCCTGCCGGCCCACGAACTGGCCGCCAACCTGCGTCGCGCGTTCTCCGGCATCGTCGCCGGCAACGTCAAGGACAAGGGTATCCGCCTGATCGAAGAACACGGGCCGTACCAGATCCGTGGCGATGCGGCGGTGATGCAGCCGCTGGATCAGTTGCTCAAGGCTTTCGTGGCCCAGCACCGGATGAAACTGCCGGGCGGCGCGGCGTACGTGCCGTGTTATCGCGTGGTGGCATAACCAAACCCTGTAGGAGCCAGCTTGCTGGCGATCAGGCCCTCGAGCCGTGCATCGCTCATCCGGGCGCCATCGCCGGCAAGCCGGCTCCTACAGTTCCGCGTCGTGTGAAAGACTACCGACACCCACCATTCCTGTAGGAGCCAGCTTGCTGGCGATGAGGCCCTCGAACCGTGCATCGTTCATCCGGCCGCCATCGCCGGCAAGCCGGCTCCTACAGTTTGGTGTCGTGTGAAAAACTACCGACACCCACGATTCCTGTAGGAGCCAGCTTGCTGGCGATGAGGCCTTCGAACCTTGCATCGTTCATTCGGGCCCCATCGCCGGCAAGCCGGCTCCTACAGTTGGGTGTCGTGTGAAAAACTACCGACACCCACAACTCCTGTAGGAGCCAGCTTGCTGGCGATGAGGCCCTCGAACCGTGCATCGTTCATCCGGCCGCCATCGCCGGCAAGCCGGCTCCTACAGTTTGGTGTCGTGTGAAAAACTACCGACACCCACGATTCCTGTAGGAGCCAGCTTGCTGGCGATGAGGCCCTCGAACCGTGCATCGTTCATCCGGCCGCCATCGCCGGCAAGCCGGCTCCTACAGTTTGGTGTCGTGTGAAAAACTACCGACACCCACGATTCCTGTAGGAGCCAGCTTGCTGGCGATGAGGCCTTCGAACCTTGCATCGTTCATTCGGGCCCCATCGCCGGCAAGCCGGCTCCTACAGTTGGGTGTCGTGTGAAAAACTACCGACACCCACAACTCCTGTAGGAGCCAGCTTGCTGGCGATGAGGCCCTCGAACCGTGCATCGTTCATCCGGGCGCCATCGCCGGCAAGCCGGCTCCTACAGTTTGGTGTCGTGTGAAAAACTACCGACACCCACGATTCCTGTAGGAGCCAGCTTGCTGGCGATGAGGCCCTCGAACCGTGCATCGTTCATCCGGCCGCCATCGCCGGCAAGCCGGCTCCTACAGTTTGGTGTCGTATGAAAATCTACCGACACCCACAATTCCTGTAGGAGCCGGCTTGCTGGCGATGGGGCCCTAAAGCCTTGCGCTGCGCATCAAGCCGGTTCCGTTTTACAGGTTGTCCGCGTCGATCACAGCCTTGGCAAAGGCTTGCGGATCTTCCTGCGGCAAGTTGTGGCCGATGCCGCCGCTGATGAGGCGGTATTCGTATTTGCCAGTAAAGCGCTTGGCGTAATCCTCGGCGGCCGGATGCGGCGCGCCGTTGGCATCGCCTTCCATGGTGATGGTCGGCACCGTAATCACCGGGGCCTTGGTCAGTTGCTGTTCCAGCGCTTCATACTGGGGTTCGCCCTGCACCATGCCCAACCGCCAGCGATAGTTGAAAATCGTGATAGCGACGTGATCCGGGTTGTCCAGGGCCGCCGCGCTGCGGTCGAACGTTGCGTCGTCGAAGCGCCATTTTGGCGATGCCAGCTCCCAGATCAACTTGGCGAAGTCGTGACGATTTTTTTCGTAGCCGGCCTGGCCGCGCTCGGTTGCGAAATAGAACTGGTACCACCATTGCAACTCGGCCTTGGGCGGCAGCGGGTTCTTGCCTGCGGCCTGATTGCCGATCAGATAACCGCTGACGGCGACCAGCGCCTCGACCCGCTCCGGCCAAAGTGCGGCAACGATGTCCGCCGAGCGCGCGCCCCAGTCGTAGCCACCCAGCACCGCTTTCTTGATCTTCAGTGCATCCATGAAGTCGATGACATCACTGGCCAACGCCGCAGGCTGGCCGTTGCGAACAGTCTTGTCGGACAGGAAATGCGTGTCACCGTAGCCCCGTGCGTACGGGATCAACACCCGGTAACCCTTGGCCGCCAACAACGGCGCCACTTCGCTATAGCTGTGAATGTCGTACGGCCAGCCGTGCAGAAGAATCACCACCGGCCCATCGGCGGGGCCGACTTCGGCGTACGCCACACTCAGCAATCCGGCATTGACATGCTTGAGCGGGCCGAACGTGTCCGCCTTGAGGGTCGCAGCACTCGCCACCACGGGCTCGGCAGTCGCGGCTTGCGCACTGGCAACCCCGAGAGCACCGAACTGCATCAGCGCGAACGCGAGGACCGAGGGGCCAAGGAGACGGCGACGACGCGAGGCGGAAGTACTGCTCAACACATTGATCTTCATGGTGATATCCCTGCAAGTCATTGATCGGGTGTTTGGACGACATGAATCAGCCATCGCGGGGCGCTGAGCAGACGGTGCGTTGCTCGACATCGACAGCGATGAGCGTAGTGGAAAGATCAGCCGCCCTGATTCGCGCAGTCTGCGAATTTGCTGTACCCGGCGACTTTCTGTGCGCCATTGGAATCGAGGTAGGTCAGGCGGGCATCGACAATGCCGCAGGTGCCGCCGCCGTTGTCGACGATGGAAACAACCTTCTTGATATCCAGGTGCGTGCCGTACGCCGTGGTTTGCGCCGGGGCTTGAACATCGGCATGGGCCGAAAATGCGGCAACGTTCAGGACTGCGAAGAAGCTGGCGGCAATCAGTTTGTTCCAGTTCATGATGAATTCCTCAGGGTTGCAATGGGCAATGGTTGCGAGGCAAACCGTGTTGTCTCGATGGAGCCCATTTAATCGACCCGAGGTATCTGCCATGTGTCTTAGAACCCGCGGAATTAAGGCGTAAGGTGTCAAACAGGGCAGCGGATACACTGTGATACAAAGCCTGTGGGCAGGTGCACCGTGGCTGCCTAGAATGCGCAACGTGCGAATAACAAGAGGGTTGAGCAATGGAACATGTAAACCACATCCTGATCGTCGACGACGACCGGGAGATTCGCGAGCTGGTCGGCAATTACCTGAAGAAGAACGGCCTGCGCACCACGGTGGTTGCCGACGGCCGGCAGATGCGCAGCTTTCTGGAAGCCAATCAGGTGGACCTGATCGTGCTGGACATCATGATGCCCGGCGATGACGGCCTGGTGCTGTGCCGCGAGTTGCGCTCGGGTAAACATAAAGCGACGCCGATCCTGATGCTCACCGCACGCAACGACGAAACCGATCGCATCCTCGGCCTGGAAATGGGCGCCGACGACTACCTGACCAAACCCTTCGCGGCCCGCGAGTTGCTGGCGCGGATCAACGCCGTATTGCGCCGTACGCGAATGCTGCCGCCCAACCTGCTGATCACCGAAAGTGGCCGACTGTTGGGTTTCGGCCGCTGGCGCCTCGACACGACTGCCCGCCATCTACTCGACGAAGACAACACGATGGTCGCCCTCAGTGGTGCCGAGTACCGCTTGTTGCGCGTATTCCTCGATCACCCGCAACGGGTACTCAGCCGCGACCAGTTGCTCAACCTGACCCAGGGACGCGATGCCGACCTGTTCGATCGTTCAATCGATTTGCTGGTGAGCCGTTTGCGCCAACGCTTGATGGATGACTCGCGCGAGTCGACCTACATCAAGACCGTGCGCAGCGAAGGCTATGTATTCTCCTACCCGGTGGAAATGCTCGGCGCAGAATCATGAAGCGTGCCTGGCGCTGAACACGACCGCCCTTCACATCCGAAGGGTTTTGTATCCGTCTGTATAAGAACCCGCTGCAGATACGCAGACAGCGATTTCGCCGGGTTCGAGCACACATCACCGATACACCCGGGCGTTTAACTGTGATCACCGGATAGCAGCAGCTACCGACCCACTCAAACTAAACGCACGGAGAATCACCATGATCAATTTCTCGAAAGTTTCTTCCCTGGCACTCGGTCTGGCACTGGTCGGTGGTCTCGGCCTGTCAAATCTGGCGTCGGCCAGCACCGTGAGCGCGGTGTCCCACGGCCAGATCCAGCAACTGCTGGTGGAAGGTGGCTCCGACCGGCTGCAACAGAACCGCGTGGCTGAAGGTGGCGCCGATCGTTTGCAAGAACTGCGCGAACGTGTGGCTGAAGGCGGTGCCGATCGCCTGCAAGAGCTGCGTGAACGTGTCGCTGAAGGCGGTGCCGATCGCCTGCAGGAACTGCGTGAACGTGTCGCCCTGATCAGCCCGGACAACGCTGTACGCGGCGGTGTGATCGTGGCGGAAAACCGCGCAGAGTTCGGTTCGAAATATCAGCGGTATTGATCACGGTCTCGCTCACACAGGGGTGAGTGATACCCATAAATCCTCAGGTCTGACGCAAAAGCCCGCTCAATTGCGCGGGACAGTGACTGCACGCTCGTACTAAGCTTTGCGCCACATTCGATCAAGGACGATTCATGAAGCGCATCGCCGTTTGCCTGCTGTCTCTTTTGACGTTCACTGCGGTCGCGGCAGACCTGAACATGCTGACTGACAACCACCCGCCCCTGCATTTCCAGCAGGGTAATCAGCTGGTGGGGTTTGGCGTGGACGTGGTGCAGGCACTGGCCGACATGGCTGGCGACCAGGTGCACTTTCAGCAAGTCCCGCTACTGCGCGCCTTGCACGTGGCCAGCACCGAGCCCGCCACGGGGGTGTTCACCGTGTTGCGCACTGCCGAGCGTGATGGCCAGTATCAGTGGGTCGGTCCGCTGATGGAGGTGGAAACCGCTCTGTATTCCACTGAAAGCACCCGGCAGCCGGTGCGCAGTCTGCTGGAGGCCGGTCATCAGGGCCGCATTGCCGTTCCGCGAAAATGGCTGGTCTACAGCTACTTGCAGAAGCAGGATGTGAACAATCTGTACGGCGTGGAAACCCCCGAACAAATGATGCGTCTGGCCCGCCTGGGTCGCGCGGAGTTCGTGGTGGCCGATACCCTTTCCGTCGCCACCATGGCCCGTGAAGAAGGAGTGCCACCCGAGCAGTTGCACTACCAGATACCGCTGATGAAGGAAGCCACGTATATCGCTTTTTCGCCGTTGACCGACCCGCGTCAGATTGCGCGCTGGCAACAGGCGCTGAACACGATGCGCCAGGACGGGCGCCTGGAACAGCTCAAGCAGCGCTGGCTGGCAGACCGCACACCACGCTGACGGCGTGGATCAACGTTCTCGATAAAGACTATGCGTCAGGGTGTTTTTTCATCGTGTTGCTCCAGGACTACTGTGGGCCCATCTTCTTCCCACAGTTCTGGAGCAACATCATGAAAAGCATTATTGGTCTTGGTTTCGTCCTTTCGGTTCTTGGCGCTACATCGGCCATCGCTGCCCCGCATGCTACGTTGCCAGTGGTGGCGGCGGCGAAGGTCAGTCAGCCGGCTACGTTGAATGTGAATACGGTTGGTGTTGATCGTAAAGACAGCCAAGCGAGTACGTTGTATGTCGCTGAAAACCGTCCTGAGTTTGGGTCCAAGTATCAGCGTTATTGATTGGCTGGTTTGTGCGGCTTTGAATAGGAAACCCCGAGAGGATTTGATCTTTTCGGGGTTTCTTTGTTTGGGGGCATATCCGTTTTTTTTGTGATGGCTGATATTGGTTTCGCCCTTACGGCGAGTCACTTGGAAGAGCCCCAAGTAACCAAGGGCTCTTGCCCCTTTCGTTCGGTGCCTCGCCATGGCTCGGCATGCCCTCGCTCCGGTCCTGCTCCGTGGGCCCGCCGCCATCGGCCATCCCTGGCCGGGGGCGGCTAACCCGGCATCCATGCCGGGTTGCCCACTACGCAGAACCTGCGCTCGGCCTCTCGAGGGGGCGCTCAGATCAAAAGCGGAAGGCGAGCTAACGCTCGGCCTGATGAGTGGTGAAAATCAAAAGCGTATGGGGTTCCCTGTAGGAGCCGGCTTGCCGGCGAAAATCGTGTGGGCGACGCGTTCATTCAGATTGCCCGCGTTATCGTTGGCGTCCATCGCCAGCAAGCTGGCTCCTACAGGGGAATGCGTACGATCAATGAGACAGGTCGGTTGGCAAGCCGCCTCGTTTTGGCTTTGGCTTTGGCTTTGGCTTTGGCTTTGGCTTTCGCATTTGATCTTGTGGTGGCTCACTAATTTCGGACACTTACGCATTCCCCTGTAGGAGCCGCCCGCAGCAAGCCGGCTCCTACAGGGAATCGCGTTTGCTTTTGATTTTCACCACTCATCAGGCCGAGCGTTAGCTCGCCTTCCGCTTTTGATCTGGCTTTTGCGGTACACGCCCCCTCGAGAGGCTGAGTGGAGGTTCTGCGCAGTGGGCAACCCGGCATGGATGCCGGGTTAGCCGCCCCCGGCCAGGGATGGCCGATGGCGGCGGGCCCACGGAGCAGGACCGGAGCGAGGGCATGGCGAGCATTAGCGAGCCACCGAACGAAAGGGGCAAGAGCCCTTTGGTTACTTTGGGGCTTTTCCAAAGTGACTCGCCGTAAGGGCGAAACCAATACCAGCCATCACAAAAAAAACGGATATACCCCCAACCTAACCCCCAACCAAGCGCAAAGCCAAAGCCTTGGCCTGACTAGCCACGTCAGTCACCGCCGTACTCTCCCACCACATCCCCCGCAACGGCGGCCCCATGGCAAACAGCCGCCTCGCAACCTGCCCATCACCACCCAGCACCGCGCCATCAACCGCCGCCGCAATCCCCAGCGCCAACGGCCCCGGCCGCACCAACCCATGGGCCAACAGCTGCTGTGGCAACGGTCGCGCCACCCGTCGCCAGTCGTACTCGATGCCACTGGAATTGATCAGCGCCGCGCCACTGACGACAACCGTATGCCCTTCGCCACGTCGACGAATACGGATACTCACACCACCCGAAGCCGGCTCCAGCCCTTTGAACGAAGCCGCCTGAATCCGCAACCGCCCTTCCCCATGCAATCGCGCCACCA
Organism: Pseudomonas sp. BF-B-15; assembly: GCF_019946675.1. Lineage (NCBI taxonomy): Bacteria > Pseudomonadati > Pseudomonadota > Gammaproteobacteria > Pseudomonadales > Pseudomonadaceae > Pseudomonas > Pseudomonas sp. BF-B-15. The sequence goes on along the minus strand of NZ_JAGYFZ010000005.1, from coordinate 57,906 downwards.
ACTGCGCACTCAACGGCGGCGACCGGTGATGATGACTTTCCCACCACGGCCGCACATGCCGCACAAACTGCCGACGCTGCCCATCCGTCGCCTGACTCCACAACCGACCGATATGCGCCCGCACCGTATCCAGCGGCGCCTGCCAGTCAACACCCTGCTCAATGGCATCCCGGCAATGCCGACGCAGTTCTCGCACCAACTGTCGCGGCGTACGAATGCTGTGATCCTCGGCAAGAAAATCCACCCACGCCGGTGGTTGTCGACGCACGTGCGGCAGCAAGCCATGCCGGGAAAACACTTCGATCGGCCCGCGATGCCCGGCCTGTTCCAGCGACACCACGGCATCGACCATGGTCAGGCCCGAACCGATGATCAACACTGTCGATTGCGGATCCAGCTCACGCATCGCGGCAACATCCCAGGGATCAAGCGCCGCAGCGTTCAAGCCACTGGACTCGGTCTGTGGCGTGCGCGCAGCCGGAAACATCCCGGTCGCCAGCACCGCATAAGCGCCCTGCAACCGCTGGCCGTCACTCAAGCTCAGCCGCACCGAATCATCCAGCGTCTGCAAGTCCACCACCTCGGCCCGCACATGCTCGACCGTCGAGCCATTCAACGCCCCCAGCGCTTGCGCTTCGGCCAACCGTTGCTGCACGTACAACCCGAAAATCCCCCGGGGCGGAAACAGTTCGCTGACCGGCACATGCTGCTCATCGGACTCCGGCCAGCCACCGCTGGCGATGTACTCGGTCAGCCATTGCGTCAGGTCGTCGGCGTTGTCCGGGTCGACGCTCATGCGCGCCGCGTTGCCGTTGAGCGTATGGCCCAACTCGACCGCGCTGTAGGCCTCGCCCCGTCCAAGTTCTGCCCGGGGCTCGATCACCAGCAACGAGCGTTTACCGGGCAGGCGCAACAACTGCGCCGCCAGCATCGCGCCGCTGAGGCCACCGCCGACGATCAGGATGTCCGCGTGGCGGATGGCGTCGGTCGCCTGTCCGCGTTGGGTTTCAGTCATGGCGTTCTCACTGCTCAGTGTTTACCTAAATAAAAGTCATGCAGATCGCCCCGCGCCAACAGCGCCTCGCTGCTGCCGGACAACACCACCCGGCCGGTGTCGAGGACATAGGCCTGTGAAGCGTACTTGAGCGCCACATTAATGTTTTGCTCGGCAATCAGAAAGCTCACCTGCTCGTCGCGATTGAGCTGGGCGACGATCTCGAAAATCTCCTGGACGATAATAGGCGCCAAACCCATGGAAGGTTCATCAAGCAGTACCAAAGTAGGACGCGTCATCAACGCCCGACCGATGGCGACCATCTGCTGCTCGCCACCGGACGTTAGCCCGGCCTGGGTCTTGCGCTTGGTTTTCAGGCGCGGGAACCAGGCGTAAATCCGCTCCAGGTCCCGGGCCAGGTCCTGGCGGTTCAAGCCGCGCACGAAGCCGCCACTGCGCAGGTTGTCTTCGACCGTCAACTGCGGGAACACGTGGCGACCTTCCAGCACGTGCACCATCCCTTGGCGCACCCGCAGACTGGGATCGACACCCGCCGTATCGTGGCCGAGAAACTCGATCGTGCCGCGACTGACTTGCGCCCGCTCGGCCCGCACCAGCCCGGAAATCGCCTTCAGCGTGGTGCTTTTTCCCGCGCCGTTGGCACCCAGCAACGCGACGATGCCGCTCTTGGGCACCGTCAGCGAAAACCCGGCCACGGCCAGGATCGCCCCGTCGTAGATCACCTCGATGTCATTGACTCGCAACAGGTCATTGGCGGCAGTGTCGCTGGCGGCTTGGCTCATGGTTTATTCATCCCCGGTGCAGGTGCGTGGCGTCAGGCCTTTTTCCTTGGCGAACGCGGCGGATTTTTCATCGATCAACGGCCGCAACAAGGCGCGGTCGGCAGCGATCCAGTCGCTGATCAGCGTCCAGTTCGCGCCGTCCCACTGCTGAACCCGCGCCGAACCGCCACCTTCGTGATCCTTGCAGGACAATTTGAGGTTTTGCATCAGGCCGAAATAACCCATGTCCTTGAGCCGCGCATCGTCGATGTTCAGGTGTTCCAGCCCCCAGCGACCTTCTTCGCCGTTCAACGGACGCTTGCCGAATTTGCCTTGGGCCGAGCGGATCGCTTCCACCATGACAGCGGCATTCACCAGCCCGGAGTTGTAGTAGACGCTGCCGAAATTTTTCAGGTCCTTGAGGTCGCTCTTGCCCTTGTCGAGGATGAATTGCTTGAGGCGTTTGTGAATCTCGAAATCAGCGCCTGCGGGGTATGGCGTCAGCGCCAGATAACCCTTCGCGGCGGCGCCTGCGGGCAACACGTCTTCGCTGGAACTGGCCCAGATGTCGCCGACGATGTGGTCCACCGGGAAGCCGAAACGCGCGGCGGTTTTCACGGCGACCGGCGTCGACACGCCCCAGGTGCGCAGGAACACCCAGTCCGGGTTGACCTGGCGAATCTGCCGCCATTGCGCCGATTGCTCGTTACCCGGATCGGCCACCGGAATCTGGATGTTCTCGAAGCCGTATTTCTCCGCCAACAGCTTCAACGGGCCGAGGGTTTCCCGGCCATACGCGGAGTCGTGATAGACCGTGGCAATCTTCTTGCCCTTGAGTTTGTCGAAACCGCCCTCGCGCTGAGCGATGTAATTGATCAGGCTCGATGCCTCGCTGTAGAAGGTCAGCATCACCGGGAAGTTGTACGGGAACACCGTGCCATCGGTGGCTTCGGTACGCCCGTAGCCGAGGGTAATCAGCGGGATCTTGTCGACTTCCGCGCGCTCGCTCAGCGCATAGGCCGCCGGCGCGCCGTTGGGTGAATAGATCGCCACCGGCGCGCCATCCAGGCCTTTCTTGAAGCGCTCATAGCACTCGATGCCCTTCTCCGCCGTCCACTCGGTTTCGCATTCCTGCCATACCAATTTGACGCCGTTGATTCCGCCTTCCACATCGTTGATGTAGTTCAGGTAATCGAGCATCCCGGCCCACACCTGCACGCCGCTGGAGGCGTAGGCGCCGACGCGATAGGTGGCCAACGGGAAGAATTGCTGGTCCGCCGAGGCCTGGACCACCGGCACTGCACTGCTGAAAACGGCCAGCGTCAAAGCGGCGCCGACCAACGAACGTTTCAAGGATGCACGCATGTTGTCTCTCTATCTAATAATGGAAAGGATTCAGAAGCGCAGCGGCCAGTGACTCAGCCGTTCACGAAGGTTGCCCAGCAGGCGGATCAGGCCTTCCGGTTCCTTGATCAGGAACAGGATGATCAGCACGCCGAAGATGATTTTTTGCAGGTTCTGCAACTGCCCGGCGTCCACCGAACCACCGAACAAAGCTTGCCCGGCGTGGCTGAGCAGGATCGGCAACAGGCTGATGAACGCCGCGCCGACGAAGTTGCCGGCGATGCTGCCCATGCCGCCGATAATGATGATGAACAGGATCTGGAACGACCGGTTGATATCGAAACTGCTGGCGCTGGCGGTGCCCAGGTAGGCGAAGGCCCACAACGCGCCGGCGATGCCGAGGTAGAACGAACTGACGGCGAACGCCAGGTGTTTGTAGCGCACCACCGGAATGCCGATTACCGCTGCGGCGGTGTCCATGTCGCGGATCGCCATCCAGTTGCGGCCGATCTGGCTTTTCACCAGGTTCACCGCCACCCAGGTCAGCAACAATACGGTGGTCAGGGTCAGCAGATAGCGACCGAGCGGAGTGTTCAGGTCGTGCCCGAACAGCGCCAGTTTCGGTGCGGAAATGGTCCCGGACGATCCGTAGTTGTAGAACCAGGGGAATTTGACGAACAGCCACTCCAGGAAAAACTGCGCCGCCAGCGTGGTGACCATCAGGTAAAAGCCTTTGATCCGCGAACTCGGCAGGCCGAAAACAAAACCCACCACCGCGCTGATCAACCCGCCGCCGAGCAACGCGACGGGCAAGCCCAGTTCAGGCAAACGCAGCAAAAACCCATACGTGGCAAACGCCCCGACCGCCATGAACCCGGCGGCGCCGACCGAGGTCTGGCCGGTGTATCCGGTGAGCAGATTCAGGCCGAGGCCGGCCAGGGACAGCACCAGAAACGGGATCAGGATTGCGTTCAACCAATAGTCGTTGCCGGTCAGCGGCACGACCACGAAGGCGATCAATAACAGGCCAAGCAGTCCAAACGGGATACGACGCTGGATCAACACCGACGGCGCGGTTTCGCGGGCAAGGGAAATGGTCATGGGTTCAGACTCGCTCGATGGCGCGCTCGCCGAACAGGCCGGCGGGACGGATGTACAGGAAGGCCAAGGCCAGGACATAGGCGAACCACGGGGTGATGCCGCCGCCGATCAGCGGACCGACGTAGACCTCGGCGAGGTTCTCCGCCGCGCCGACAATCAGCCCACCGACGATGGCCCCGCCAATCGAAGTGAAGCCACCGATGATCAGCACCGGCAGAGCCTTGAGCACCACCAGCGACAAGGAAAACTGCACGCCTTGGCGTGCGCCCCAGAGCAAACCCGCGACTAATCCGACAATGCCCGCGACGGCCCAGACGATCTGCCAGATCCGGTTGAGGTTGATGCCAATCGACAACGCGGCGGTGGTGTCATCCGCCACCGCCCGCAACGACACGCCGATGCGGGTCTTGTTGAACAGCAACGCCAGCACCGTCACCAGCACAATGGCCGCCGCCGCGGCGATCAGGTCGAACTGGCTGACCATCATCCCGCCGATGAACACCGGCACGTCGTCTATCCCTAAGTCCAGCGCCCGCACTTGCGAGCCCATCAAGCCTTGTGCCAGGCCTTCGATGATGAAGGACAGCCCAAGCGTGGCCATGAACAAGGTGATCTGCGAGCGATTGACCAGTGGCCGCAGCACCAGCCGTTCGATCAGCAACGCGCCGATGATCATCACCACCACGGTCAGCAACAGCGCCAGGGCAAACGGCACGCCCTGATCGTGCAAGCTGACGAAGGTCAGCGCGGCGAACAACAGCATCGCGCCCTGGGCAAAATTGAACACGCCGCTGGCCTTGTAGATCAGCACGAAGCCGATGGCGACCAGCGAATACATGGTCCCGGCGAGCAAGCCGCCGAGCAGGGTTTCGAAGAAGAACGTCATCAGTGCACCACTCCCAGATACGCCGCGATCACTTCGGGATCGGCCTGCACTTCGGCCGGCGTGCCGTCGCCGACTTTGCGCCCGTAATCAAGGACCACGACGTGGTCGGACAGGCCCATGACCACGCTCATGTCGTGCTCGATCAACACCACCGTGGTGCCAAGGTCGCGGTTGATGTCGGCGATGAAACGGGCCATTTCCTGTTTCTCTTCGGCGTTCATTCCGGCCATCGGCTCATCCAGCAGCAACAGGCGCGGGCCGGCGATCAAGGCGCGGCCGAGCTCTACGCGTTTTTGCAGGCCGTAGGACAGATTGCCCACCGGCACATCGCGATGCGCCTGCAGCTCAAGGAATTCGAGAATGCCCTGGGCTTGCTGGCGGAAGGCTTCGGCCTCGCGGCGTGCTCGCGGCAGGTTGAGTGCCTGTTCGATGAAGCTGCTGCGCAAGTGCCGCGACAGGCCGGTGAGGATGTTGTCGATCACGCTCATTTTCTTGAACAACGCGTTGTTCTGAAACGTGCGGCCAATGCCTCGGCGCGCAGCGGTCAACGGGTCGATGCGTTTGAACGGCTGTTGCTCAAAGACAATCGAACCGGCGTCGAAGCGGTACACGCCGTTCAGCACGTTGAGCAGCGAACTCTTGCCCGCGCCGTTGGGGCCGATCAGCGCGCAGATCTCGCCCCGACGCACGTCGAAGGACAGCTCGTTGATCGCTTTCACGCCTTTGAAGGACAGGGAAATGCCGCTGACTTGCAGGATGGAATCGGTCGAAGTCATGCGATGTCCTGTTTGAATTCAGTGAGCCAGGTTGGCGCGGCTTTCACCTCAGGCGTGCGCGTGGCTTGCCAGATGTAATGCAGGTTGTGAAAACCGAGCAGTCGCCGAACGCGGTTCTTGATCAGGCGTTGCAGGCCTTTTTCCGGGTGAGCGATGGCCCACTCGCAAAGTCGTCGACGCCAGGTGCCTTGCGCGGCGAGGCGACTGTCGATTTCCTCGGCCAGCAGTTGCAGGCGTTCGGCCGACAACAACAGCCCCGAAGGCGCCACCTCACGACGGTCGCGACTGGCACTGCCGGGGCTTTCCGGGAAAGCCAGGGAGTGGCCGCTGTTCAGCCATTGCTCAAGCAACACCGTCAGGCCGGCTTGCCATTGCGTGCCCTCTTCGCTCCACAGTTGCGCGTTCTGGCGCCAACGGTTGAGGCGCTGCGGAGTGTCGACCGGGCCAAGCAGGTCGTTGAAGTTGAGCAGCGTTTGGCCCTGATTGAGCCACAGTTGCCGGGTCTGCCGGCCTTGAACGAAGGCGTGGGTGGGCCCGCTGCGCCAGAGGGTTTTGTGCAGGGACTCGGGGTCGAGGTTGTCCGGCAGGGTCAGCAACTGCCCGCCGATGTGTTGTGCGGCCAGGGCCAGCAGCAACAGATTCGGTTCGAACGCGCCGCTGAGGACCAACCGCGAATCTTCGGTAAAACCTTGTTGGCGCAAGCCGTCGGCCAAGCGTTCGACATCGCGCAGTGCATCGATCCAGCGCCAGACAAACCACTGGCCATGGCGCTTGTGCCGCAGCGCCGGCTGCAACGGACTGACCTGCGCCCAGTGACGCAATTGCTCCAGCGCCGTGGGCAGCTCGACCCGCCACTCGGCGGTGTCCGCAAAGGGCGGACGTTTGAGTTCATGCACGCTCATGGGTTGACCTCCTGTTCATGGGCAAAAGCGTGCGGTGGTCCGCTGGGCCAAAATCTCTAAATCACCACCATCCCCTGTAGGAGCCGGCTTGCCGGCGATGGCGGCGTGACAGCCGACATCAATGCTGGATGTACCAGCCTCTTCGCGGGCAAGCCACGCTCCTACAGGTTTCGTGTCGCCAGTGATTTCCGTGCACGACACAAAATCCTGTAGGAGCCGGCTTGCTGGCGATAGCGGCGTGACAGCCGACATCAATGCTGGATGTACCGGCCCCTTCGCGGGCAAGCCCGCTCCTACAGGTTTCGCGTCGCCAGCGATATTTGTGCACGACACAAAACCCTGTAGGAGCCGGCTCGCCGGCGATAGCGGCGTGACAGCCGACATCAATGCTGGATGTACCGGCCTCTTCGCGGGCAAGCCACGCTCCTACAGGGTTTTGTGTCGTCCACGGAAATCACCGGCAACACGAATCCTGTAGGAGCCGGCTTGCCGGCGATGGCGTCTAGGCAGACACCACTTTCTTCCCCTGCTGCCGCAACCCCGCCAAATCCCGATACCCCGCCCCCGGATGTATCTCCGGCAACCGCGCGCCCTCCCCGAACAACTTCTCGCGCAAGGTCCCCGGTGCGTACTCGGTCTTGTAGACCCCACGCTTCTGCAACTCCGGCACCAGCAGTTCCACGGCGTCGATAAAGGTTTCGTGCGTCAGCGCATAGGCCAGGTTGAAGCCGTCCACATCGGTCTCTTCAACCCACTCCTGCAAAAGATCGGCAACCGTCTCGGGGCTGCCGACAAACAGCGGACCAAACCCGCCAATCCCGACCCAGTCGGCCAGTTCATTCGGCGTCCAGACCTTGTTCAGATCGGCCGTGGAGAACGCTTCCACCGCCGATTGGATGGCGTTGGTGTGCACATGCTTGAGCGGCTCATCCGGTTTGAACTGACTGAAATCGATCCCGGTCCAGCCCGAAATCAATGCCATCGCACCTTCGTAGCTGACCCAGGTTTTGTATTCCTCGAACTTGGCTTTGGCCTTGGCGTCGGTCTCACCGAGGATCACCGTCTGCAGATTGAAGATCAGGATCTTCGACGGATCACGCCCAGCCTCGGCGGCGCGACGACGAATGTCGGCCACGGTCTTTTTCAGCAGCACTTTCGACGGCGCTGCCACAAACACGCATTCGGCATGTTCAGCGGCGAACTGCTTGCCGCGACTCGATGCGCCGGCCTGGTACAGCACGGGCGTGCGTTGCGGTGACGGTTCGCAGAGGTGAATGCCCGGCACCTGGAAGTGTTTGCCGACGTGCTGGATTTCGTGGATTTTGCTCGGATCACTGAAAATCCGACGCTCGCGATCGCGCAGGATCGCGCCCTCTTCCCAACTGCCTTCCCAGAGTTTGTAGCAAACCTCCAGGTACTCTTCGGCGAAGTCGTAGCGGGCGTCGTGTTCGGTCTGGTTTTTCTGCCCGAGGTTCTTCGCGCCACTCTCCAGGTACGAGGTGACGATGTTCCAGCCGGCGCGGCCCTTGGTCAGGTGATCGAGGGTCGACAGGCGTCGGGCGAACGGATACGGGTGTTCAAACGACAGCGACGCAGTCAGGCCGAAACCCAGATGTTCGGTGACCAGCGCCATCGGCGGAATCAGTTGCAGCGGATCGTTGACCGGCACCTGCGCCGCCTGACGGATCGCCGCATCACCGTTGCCGTTGTAGACGTCGTAGATGCCAAGCACGTCGGCGATGAACAACCCGTCGAACTTGCCGCGCTCGAGGATTTTCGCCAGATCGGTCCAGTATTCGAGGTCTTTGTACTGCCATGAGCGGTCCCGTGGGTGTGCCCATAAACCGGGCGACTGGTGACCGACGCAGTTCATGTCGAAAGCGTTGAGGCGGATTTCACGAGGCATCAGGCAATACTCCTGAAACCGCGCAGGCGATAGTGCGATTAAAACGGGGAATAGCAGAAGTGGACAACATGACTTTCGGACTCCTGAAGGATATGAGAGTCCTAATGCAGGAGTCGCGCCATAATAGATAAGCCACTAAACTTCGACACTTCATGCCGTACGACAAGAAACAGGAATCCATCTGACAACACAAAATGCTGAACAACTGTTTGCAGAGCAACACCTGCGATTGAAAGCGCTCGAATCTGCAGGCAGACAAGAGCACTTATTTGCATATCAACTATTAATAATCAAGAACCAGGGTTTGCAACTGTAACGGCAGTCGACTTATGCCGCTCACTGCCGTCTGCATTTTCCAGATCATATCTAAACGCTACAGTTTTTTGGCCCTTTAGCTTTTCGTGGTTCTTTTCAATTTTAAAATTTGCTTGCTCGCCATCTTTTTTCACTTCGTGTGTACCTAACGAAAAATAATTAAGCTCCCCTGGCTTAAACCAGCCGTGAACAAGCTGACCATTTTTTGTATTTTTATTAGTAGACGGAGGAGTAGAAATTTCAAAGTTAAACTTCGTTACTTCCACCTTTGGAGCATCCAGTTCGTTTGACATTTCGCACTTCCCTTTAAAAATCAAATATAACTTTCGGATTGGTTCGGATTTCGACACCCAATCTGGGTTAGTGCATGCACTTGCACTGACTTATATATAAAACCGGTAATGCGAGGGCGTCTACTGTCAGAAATAACAGGTCAACATGCGTTTCAGACGAGTGGTAACGGAGGTTTAACTGGCCGCGTCGAGCACGAATTCGGCTACGACAAAGCCTGTCATTGCGACAGGCTTGGAGTTGTTATCGAAAAACTTTTTTATTTGTCCGGAAGCTTCCTAAGAAAACTTCGCCGGATGAATGCCATTCAGTCGAAAATTGCCAATAAGGTGAAGCTTCCAGCGCAACGGATCCTGCAGAGATCCAGGCAACACAGTGCGCTGCCCAGTCAGTTCGAATTCAGCATCGCTAACCGCGCTCAGCGCCTCGGCACTGGCAAGGTGAGACTCGGCAATGGCGACGCTGACCTCAGTGGCATCTTCATGGCTATTCAAAAAATCCTCCGCACGCTCTAGCAGCGCGGCGGCAACTTCGATGCGGATGTGCACATCGCCGAAGCGACTGATGACAAACGGATCGTCCGTGTTTTTGCTCTGCTGACGAACGAAGCGCAGGGTCGCATCGAGCAAGCTGCGCGCGTTGTGCAAGTCGTGCTGACTTTTGGCCAGGGGTTGCCCGGCAACAATCGGTTGGGTCAAGGCATTCATGGTGGACTCCTCAGTTCCAGGCGTGGCGCGCAGGCTTGACGCCGTTGAGCAGGTAGTTGCCGATCAGGTGGTATTTCCAGCGTGCCGGGTCGTGCAGCGTATGCGTGCGGGCGTTGCGCCAGTGGCGGTCAAGGTTGTGCTTGCCGAGCACCGAGCGGGTCCCGGCCAGCTCGAAAAGTTTGCTGCTGGCGAGCAGCGCGATTTCCGCCGAGAGAACTTTGGCCTGGGCGACCACCACCGAGGCGTGGGCCACCGTGTCTTCATTGGGATTGAGCAACGCCGCGTCGATGGCTTGCCCGGCTTTCTTGAGGATCGCTTCGGTGCCGTGGACCCGCCATTCGAGATCGCCGATGGCGGCGATACTGAACGGGTCCTGCCAACCGTGATCCTGTCCGCTGTCGATCCATGGCCGGGATTCACGGGCATAGCGCTTGGTTTCTTCCAGCGCGCCGACGGCGATGCCGGTGTCCACCGCTGCCTGGATGATCTGTGAAATCGGGCCGTCCGCAGTGGGTTCGTCAAACGCTTTGTGAGCAGGGATCACCGCACTCAACGGCACCTTAACCGCATTCAACGTGACGCCACCGCTGGCGGTGGTGCGCTGGCCAAAACCGTCCCAACTGTCGATCACGGTCAGGCCGGGATTGTCGCGCTCGATGAACGCGATGAACGCCTGGTTCTGCTCGTTGACCGCCACCGCCGGGACGATGTGCGCAAACAGCGCGCCGGTGCAGTAGAACTTCTCGCCGTCGATCTGCGCGGTGTCCTTGTCGAAACGAATGCGGGTTTCAAAGGCCCCGGCGTTTTTGCTTTTGGACTCGGAGAAAGCGTTGCCGAAACGGTAACCCTGCAAGACTTTACCGAAGTAGTAGCGCTTCTGCTCTTCGCTGGCGGTTTGCAGCAGGATGTCGAGCACGCCGAGGTGGTTTTGCGGGATCTGGCCAAGGGAAGAATCGGCGGCGGATATGATCTTGATCACTTCGGCGACGGTCACGTAGGAAACGCCGGCGCCACCGTATGCCTTGGGAACGGTGATGCCCCAGAGGCCGCTGGCGGAAAACTCGTCGAGCTCGGCGACCGGCAAGCGGCGCTCGCGATCACGCACGCTGGCCTCGACGGCGAAGCGTGCAGCGAGTTTGTGAGCGACGGCGATTGCCTCGGCATCCGAATGGATGACGTGGACGGTGCGAGGGGGTTGGGCTGAGATTGTCATTACGCGACTCCAGCGTCAGGTGAATACCCAAACACCTCTACAGAAGTCGTGCCAATATTTTGAATCCTTATTAATCAGCACGTTACCGACAAAACTTAAATGACTTAACTAAATGAAGCGAGACAATCTGTGGATTTACTGTTGCTCGACAAACACTTCTGACAGCAAAACGCTCGCCCCTTTCATAGAGGTCGAGCGCTTTGTTATTCCACTCAATCAAGAACGCAAGATCTCGTAATTTATTGAATCAGAGAGGTCTCCGGTCGCGTCATGCCAGATGATGTATTTGAACTGTTTGTTCGGCCCTACATGATCAAGCAAAGTACTTTTTGGTACTTTTACTTGATAATAACCATCGGTCGGCACGCCGAGCTTCAGCAGATACTCCTGACGCTCAATAAATACGCTGACATCTTCACGGGGAAAATTATTGTCGGGCTCAGGAATGAGGGCCGTAGCGCCATCCGCCGGAACATCTGTAAGTTTAATCACCCCACCTACAGCTTCTTTCATTTGGAGCGCTGGTAATAAAGCCATTTATCCAACTCCGTTCAGTGGACGGTCGGGCAAACCCTACCCGGCAGTCAGGGCAAGTCACGAGTACAACGTACTAAACGATATTTAAAGAACAATCACCCCGCCCGCCTACTGTCATAAATAACAGGTAGCGCATCATTTCAGATGAGCGGTATCCGAAATCAGATCACCACATTTCGCACAAATCGCGTCGCCACTTCCCCATCGTTGCGATAGGAATGAGGCTGGTTGCTGGCGAACATGAAAAACTCCCCCGCGCCGATGTTATGCGGCGTGTCGCGCACCATCAGCGTCAGGCAACCTTCGAACACGTAGATCTGTTCGCTCCAACCTTCTGCATCCGGTTGCGACGGATAAATCTCCCCCGGTTGCAGGCACCACTCCCACTGTTCCACTTCGCGGGTGGCGGTGGCTTTGGACAACAACACGGCTTTGCTGCCCGGAATCACCCCGGCCCAGGCCACTTCATTGATGCGGCTCGGGTCGCGGGCGTCCGGCGCCTGGATCAGGTCGCTGAAGGCCACATCCAGCGCTTCGGCCACGCGGTCGAGGGTGGTCAGGCTCACGTTCTTCTCGCCGGCCTCGATGGCCACCAGCATCCGGCGGCTGACCCCGGACTTTTCGGCGAGCGTGGTCTGGCTCATGTCGGCGGCGTGGCGCAGGCGCCGAACGTTCAGACTGACGTGCTGAAGGACCGAAGCCCGCTGCGTTGAATCTTTGTGCACTATATTGCTCACTTATCGGGGTTGGGCAGTATACTGCGCAACATTCGGCGCATTGTGCGTCGCCCTCAGGTAGCGCGCAAGGTCATGACGTCGTTGAATTCCTCCCCGGCTTCTTCCCGCAAATTCAGCAAGGCCGAGTGCGTGCTGGTGCTGATCACCATGGTCTGGGGCGGGACCTTCTTGCTGGTGCAGCACGCGATGACCGTCAGCGGCCCGATGTTCTTCGTCGGCCTGCGCTTTGCCGCCGCCGCGTGCATCGTCGCCCTGTTCTCCTGGCGTCATCTGCGGGAAATGACCCTGTTCGAACTCAAGGCCGGCGCCTTTATCGGCGTGGCGATCATGCTTGGCTACGGCTTGCAGACCGTCGGGTTGCAGAGCATTCCAAGCAGTCAGTCGGCCTTTATTACCGCGCTGTACGTACCCTTCGTGCCGTTGCTGCAATGGCTGGTGCTGGGGCGGCGTCCGGGGTTGATGCCGAGCATCGGGATCATGCTGGCGTTTACCGGGTTGATGTTGCTGTCGGGGCCCGCGGGCGCTTCGTTCAACTTCAGTCCGGGTGAAATCGCCACGCTGATCAGCGCCATCGCGATTGCCGCGGAGATCATCCTGATCAGCACCTACGCCGGCCAGGTCGATGTGCGCCGGGTGACGGTGGTGCAATTGGCGACCACTTCGGTGTTGTCGTTCTTGCTGGTGGTGCCGACTCAGGAAGTCATTCCTGACTTTTCATGGTTTTTGCTGTGCAGCGCGCTGGGCCTCGGTGCGGCGAGTGCGGCGATTCAGGTGGCGATGAACTGGGCGCAGAAGAGCGTTTCTCCGACGCGGGCGACGTTGATCTATGCCGGTGAACCGGTGTGGGCCGGGATCGTTGGGCGAATCGCCGGGGAGCGGTTGCCGGCGATTGCGTTGGTGGGCGCGGGGTTGATTGTGGCGGCGGTGATTGTGAGTGAATTGAAGACCAAGGGTAAGGCTGCTGCGGTTGAGGAAGAGTTGGAGCGCGAGACTCAGGGGTAAGTCTCAAGATTTGAAGCGCCTGATAAATCGTCTTCACCCCTTGCGACCACATCGACCTTCACCGCTTTGCCGTACAACCCGACATCCCGCTGCTCGACGCTGCGGAACATGCCAAACATATGATCGGCACCGCGCTCACGGGGACAGGCCTCTATTGACGGCATGCACGCCGCTCAAGCGGAAGGTGACGCATGAACCCGTACATATCGATGACCAACAATGAGTGCGATATCCCGGTGTTGCTGGTCGCCATGTACACATCCCTCCTGTAGGAGCTGGCTTGCCGGCGATGGACGTCAACGATAACGCGGGCTGTCTGAATGAATGCGTTGTCCGGACGTTTTTCGCGGGCAAGCCTCGCTCCTACAGGGAACCCCATACGCTTTTGATTCCCACCACTCATCAGGCCGAGCGTTAGCTCGCCTTCAGCTTTTGATCTGAGCGCCCCCTCGAGAGGCCGAGCGCAGGTTCTGCGCAGTGGGCAACCCGGCATGGATGCCGGGTTAGCCGCCCCCGGCCATGGATGGCCGATGGCGGCGCGCCCACGGAGCAGGACCGGAGCGAGGGCATGCCGAGCATTAGCGAGGCACCGAACGAAAGGGGCAAGAGCCCTTGGTTACTTGGGGCTTTTCCAAGTGACTCGCCGTAAGGGCGAAACCATAAGTGGCCGTCACCGCAGCAATGGATAAGGACGCCATCGTCGGAACGCCGCCCGCAGCAAGCCGGCTCCTACAAGGGATCGGATGTATCCGCAAAACCTCGCCTTAACCTGTGGGAGCGAGCTGGCTCACAAAGGGTCCAGCCCCGTTGAACACAGCCCCCTGAAACAATGTGAATCAGGCTTTTTCCGTCTACCTTGTAGGATTCTGCCACAGCTTGCCGTTTGGTGATCCGGGGACTGGCACGTATGATGCTTCACAAACTTCCGCAGATTAGAAGCCTATGTCCCTGATAGTTCTACTGCTTCTGCCCTTTGTCGGCAGCTGTCTGGCAGCCGTGCTGCCGCACAACGCGCGTAACACTGAATCTTTGTTGGCTGGCGTCGTTGCCCTCATAGGCACCGTCCAGGTAGCACTCCTGTACCCGCAGATCGCCGATGGTGGCGTCATTCGCGAAGAGTTTTTCTGGCTACCCAGCCTCGGCCTGAACTTTGTTCTGCGCATGGACGGGTTTGCCTGGCTGTTCTCGATGCTGGTGCTGGGCATCGGCACGCTGGTGTCGTTGTATGCCCGCTATTACATGTCGCCGGATGACCCGGTGCCGCGGTTCTTCGCGTTTTTCCTGGCGTTCATGGGCGCCATGCTCGGCCTGGTGATTTCCGGCAACCTGATCCAGATCGTGTTTTTCTGGGAGCTGACCAGCCTCTTTTCATTCCTGTTGATCGGCTATTGGCACCACCGCGCCGATGCGCGACGCGGCGCTTACATGGCGCTGATGGTCACCGGCGCGGGCGGTTTGTGCCTGCTGGCGGGGGTCATGCTGCTTGGCCATGTGGTCGGCAGCTATGACCTGGATAAGGTCCTGGCCGCCGGCGATCTGATTCGCGCACATGCCCTCTACCCTCTTCTGCTTCCCCTGATTCTGATCGGCGCCCTGAGTAAAAGCGCGCAATTCCCCTTCCACTTCTGGCTGCCCCACGCGATGGCGGCGCCGACACCGGTCTCTGCGTATTTGCACTCGGCGACCATGGTCAAGGCTGGGGTGTTTCTGCTGGCGCGGCTGTGGCCGTCGTTGTCCGGCAGTGAGGAATGGTTCTACATCGTCAGCGGCGCCGGTGCCTGCACCCTGTTACTCGGCGCGTACTGCGCGATGTTCCAGAACGACCTCAAAGGCCTGCTCGCGTACTCGACCATCAGCCACCTAGGCCTGATCACCCTGCTGCTGGGCCTGAACAGTCCACTGGCTGCCGTGGCCGCCGTGTTTCACATCCTCAACCACGCCACCTTTAAGGCATCGCTGTTCATGGCCGCCGGGATCATCGACCACGAAAGCGGCACCCGCGACATTCGCAAACTCAGCGGCCTGATCAAACTGATTCCGTTCACCGCGACGTTGGCCATGGTCGCCAGTGCCTCGATGGCGGGCGTGCCGTTGCTCAACGGTTTCCTGTCGAAAGAGATGTTCTTCGCCGAAACGGTATTCATCAACGCGACCGCCTGGATCGAGTTGACCCTGCCCATCGTCGCGACCATCGCCGGCACGTTCAGCGTCGCCTATTCACTGCGCTTCACGGTTGATGTGTTCTTCGGCCCGACCGCCACCGACCTGCCGCACACCCCGCACGAACCGCCACGCTGGATGCGTGCACCGGTGGAATTGCTGGTGTTCACCTGCCTGATCGTGGGGATTTTCCCGGCACAAGTGGTCGGCTCGTTACTGGCTGCCGCTGCCCTGCCCGTCGTTGGCGGCACCTTGCCTGAATACAGCCTGGCGATCTGGCACGGCTGGAACGCGCCGATGATCATGAGCCTGGTAGCCATGTCCGGCGGCATCGTGCTCTACCTGCTGCTGCGCAACCAGTTCAAGCACGGGCGTTTCAAATACCCGCCGGTCATTGGCCTGTTCAACGGCAAGCGTCTGTTCGAGCGCAGCCTGGTGATCATGATGCGCCTGGCCCGTCGCCTGGAGCGGCGGATCAGCACCAGACGCCTGCAAACCCAGCTGTTCCTGATGGTGCTCGCCGCCGTGCTGGCCGGGTTGATCCCGATGCTGCACAGCAGCCTGAGCTGGGGTGACCGGCCGAAGATTCCGGGCTCGATCGTGTTCGTGACCTTGTGGCTGCTGGCGATTGCCTGTGCCCTCGGCGCGGCGTGGCAAGCCAAGTATCACCGGCTCGCGGCACTGACCATGGTCAGCGTCTGTGGACTGATGACCTGCGTCACCTTCGTCTGGTTCTCCGCGCCCGATCTGGCGCTGACGCAACTGGTGGTTGAAGTGGTGACCACGGTGCTGATACTGCTGGGCCTGCGTTGGTTGCCGCGACGGATCGAAGAGGTCTCGCCGCTGCCGAGCAGCCTGCGCAAGGCACGCATCCGGCGTCTGCGCGACTTGCTGCTGTCGATCGCTGTCGGCGGCGGCATGGCGTTGCTGTCGTACGCAATGCTGACGCGCCAGACGCCCAACGATATTTCCTCGTTCTACCTCAGCCGAGCCCTGCCGGAAGGTGGCGGCAGCAACGTGGTCAACGTGATGCTGGTGGACTTCCGTGGCTTCGACACCCTCGGCGAAATCACCGTGCTGGTGGCTGTGGCGCTGACCGTGTTCGCGCTGTTGCGACGCTTCCGCCCGCCGAAAGAAAGCCTGCAACTGCCGGCGCAACAACGCTTGCTCGCGCCCGACGTGGTCACCGATCTGGTCAACCCACGTCACGCCAGCGACACCGCGCTCGGCTTCATGATGGTCCCGGCGGTGCTGGTGCGCATGCTGTTGCCGATTGCGTTCGTGGTCTCGATCTACCTGTTCATGCGCGGCCACAACCAGCCGGGCGGCGGGTTTGTCGCGGGGCTGGTGATGTCGGTGGCGTTCATCCTGCAATACATGGTCGCCGGCACGCAGTGGGTCGAGGCACAAATGAGCCTGCGCCCACTGCGCTGGATGGGCACCGGTTTGCTGTTCGCCACGGTCACCGGGCTCGGGGCGATGGCGGTCGGCTATCCGTTCCTGACCACCCACACCTGGCATGCCGAACTGCCGGTATTGGGCGACATTCACATCGCCAGCGCACTGTTCTTCGACATCGGCGTGTACTCGGTGGTGGTCGGCTCGACGCTGTTGATCCTCACCGCCCTCGGCCACCAATCGGTACGCGGCCATAAAACCGCTGCCCAGCCCAGATCCGTCGCCACGAAAGGAGCCGTCTGATGGAAGAAGTCATCGCAATCGCCATCGGCGTACTGGCCGCGTCCGGTGTATGGCTGGTGCTACGGCCACGGACGTTCCAGGTGGTCATGGGCCTGTGCCTGCTGTCGTACGGCGTCAATCTGTTCATCTTTAGCATGGGCAGTCTGTTCATCGGCAAAGAGCCGAACATCAAGGACGGCGTGCCGCAAGATCTGTTGCATTACACCGACCCGCTGCCACAAGCGCTGGTGCTGACCGCCATCGTGATCAGCTTCGCCATGACCGCGCTGTTTCTCGTCGTGCTGCTGGCTTCGCGTGGCTTGACCGGCACCGACCATGTGGATGGCCGGGAGCCTAAAGAATGAATGCGATGACGCACCTGATCGCCGCACCGATTCTGTTGCCGCTGCTGACCGCCGCCATCATGCTGATGCTGGGCGAGAAGCACCGCCCGCTGAAGGCTAAAATCAACCTGCTCTCCAGCCTCTTGGGGCTGGGCATCGCCGTGCTGTTGCTGCAATGGACGCAAACCACTGATGTGCCCGGCTCCATCGGCGTCTACCTGCCGGGCAACTGGCAAGTACCGTTCGGGATCGTGCTGGTGGTCGATCGCCTGTCCGCGCTGATGCTGGTACTGACCGGGATCATCGGCGTCAGCGCCCTGCTGTTCGCGATGGCCCGATGGGACGGCGCCGGTTCGAGTTTCCACGCGCTGTTCCAGATCCAGATGATGGGTTTGTATGGCGCGTTCCTGACGGCGGACCTGTTCAACCTGTTCGTGTTTTTCGAGGTGCTGCTGGCGGCATCTTACGGCCTGATGCTCCACGGTTCGGGCCGGGCGCGGGTGTCGTCGGGGTTGCATTACATCTCGATCAATCTGCTGGCCTCTTCGCTGTTCCTGATTGGCGCGGCGCTGATCTACGGCGTCACCGGCACCCTGAACATGGCTGACCTGGCGCTGAAAATCCCGCTGGTGCCGGAAGCCGATCGCGGCTTGCTGCATGCCGGCGCGGCGATTCTCGCTGTGGCGTTCCTGGCCAAGGCCGGGATGTGGCCGCTGAATTTCTGGCTGGTGCCGGCCTATTCCTCGGCCAGCGCGCCGGTGGCGGCGATGTTCGCGATCATGACCAAGGTTGGCGTCTACACCTTGCTGCGCCTGTGGACCTTGCTGTTCTCCGGCCAGGCCGGCGCGTCGGCGTATTTTGGCGGCGACTGGCTGATCTACGGCGGCATGGCAACCATCGTCTGCGCCGCCGTGGCGATCCTCGCCGCGCAACGTCTGGAACGCATGGCCAGCCTGAGCATTCTGGTGTCGGCAGGGATTCTGCTGTCGGCCATCGGTTTCGCCCAGCCGAACCTGATCGGCGCGGCGCTGTTCTATCTCGTCAGCTCGACCCTGGCGTTGAGCGCGTTGTTCCTGCTGGCCGAGTTGATCGAACGTTCGCGCTCGGCCAATGAAATGCCGTTGTTCGATGACGCCGACCTGATTGCGCGGCCGATGGAATCCCTGCAACCGCCCAAAGGCATCAACCTCGACGATGAACAGAAAGCCGTGGTCGGCCAGGTGATTCCATGGACCATGGCGTTTCTCGGCTTGAGCTTCATCGCTTGCGCGTTGCTGATCATCGGCATGCCGCCGCTGTCCGGCTTTATCGGCAAACTCGGTTTACTGCACGCCCTGCTCAACCCGCTGGGCCTGGGCAATGGCGCGGATGAACCGGTGTCGAACGCCGCGTGGGGTTTGTTGGCGTTGCTGATTCTCTCCGGGCTGGCGTCGTTGATTGCCTTCTCGCGCCTGGGCATCCAGCGTTTCTGGACGCCTGAAGAACGGCCATCACCCTTGCTGCGACGGCTCGAATGCGTGCCGATCATCGCGCTGTTGGGCCTGAGCATTCTGCTGACCTTCAAGGCCGAGCCGCTGCTGCGTTACACCCAGGCCGCCGCACAAACCTTGAACAATCCGCAGCAATACGTGATGGCGGTGCTTGGCACCCGGGCAGTTCCGAGTCCGGAAGCCAAAGCCGCACTCGCGGAGGTGCAACCATGAAGCGTCTGTTTCCTGCACCTTGGTTGTCGCTGGCGCTGTGGTTGTTGTGGCTGGTGCTGAACCTGTCGATAAGCCCCGGCAATCTGCTACTGGGTGCCGTGCTCGGGTTTTGTGCGCCGTTGATGATGCGCAAGTTGCGCCCCCTGCCGATCCGCATTCGGCGTCCCGGCGTGATTCTGCGTTTGTTCTTGATCGTCGGTCGCGACGTGCTGGTCTCCAACCTTGCTGTGGCCTGGGGTGTCTTGAACGCCGGTCGACGCCCGCCGCGCTCGCGGTTCATCAAGGTGCCGCTGGATTTGCGCGACGCCAACGGCCTGGCGGCACTGGCGATGATCTGCACGGTGGTGCCCGGTACGGTCTGGTCCGAACTGGCGCTGGACCGCAGCATTTTGTTGCTGCACGTCTTCGATCTGGATGACGAAGCGCTGTTCATCGAGCATTTCAAGGTGACCTACGAACGCCCGTTGATGGAGATTTTCGAATGAGCCCGTTGCTGTCGAATGCGGTTCTGCTGAGCCTGTTCATTTTTTCGCTGGCGATGGTCCTGACCCTGATCCGCCTGTTCAAAGGGCCGTCGGCGCAGGACCGGGTTCTGGCGCTGGATTACCTGTACATCATCGCGATGCTGATGATGCTGACACTGGGTATTCGTTATGCCAGTGACACGTACTTCGAAGCGGCGCTGCTGATCGCGCTGTTCGGCTTCGTCGGCTCGTTTGCCCTGGCGAAATTCCTGCTGCGTGGCGAGGTGATCGAATGAACGCTGAACTGTCTCTGTGGGTGGAAATCCCGGTGGCGATCCTGCTGGTACTCAGCAGTGTTTTTGCGCTGATCGGGGCGATCGGGCTGGTGCGTATGAAGGATTATTTTCAACGCATGCACCCGCCGGCGCTGGCCTCGACATTGGGTGCGTGGTGCGTGGCGCTGGGGTCGATCATCTACTTTTCGGCGCTCAAGTCCGGGCCGGTGCTGCATGCCTGGCTGATCCCGATCCTGTTGGCGATTACGGTGCCGGTGACCACGCTGCTGCTGGCGCGGGCGGCGTTGTTCCGCAAGCGCATGGCGGGGGATGATGTGCCGGCTGAGGTGAGTAGCCGGCGGACGGAGAGTGGGAGTTAGTCCCCTGAGTTTGTGTTGATTATTCGGGCCTCATCGCCGGCAAGCCGGCTCCTACAAAGGGTTTGTGTTCACCTGTAGGAGCCGGCTTGCCGGCGATGCTTTTCAAATCCAGGCAACGACCAACAACCCCGCCCCCAACACCACACACAACGGCGAATACACCCACGTATCCAGCCGGGCAAATTCCGATCCCTTGACCTGCTTGAAAAACCCCACCAGGTTCGAATCGCCGATCGCCCGGGCAAACATCAGCATCGCAATGGCGCTGATCACCCATTGCAGCGATTGATGGGGCACCGCCGGCACCCACCAGCCAACGCGCAAACACACCAGCGCTGCAATCAGCAGCAATCCGAAAGCCACCAATAACGTCAGCCACCTCGAAGGCTTGAACGCGGGTCGCGATTGCGCGCCGTCCTCCCCCGGCACTTGCGGCACGGCCGCCACGAAAGCCCACTGGCCACCCAGCGCCCAGTAGACATGTATCAGGCTTATCACCGCGAAGATCGTCACCAGCCACTGAGCCAACACAAACGTCATGTCGAGGATCCTTGAAAGTGAATTAACAGAATCATCCTAGTCGGCATTTTTAGAAGTGCGCGGCTGATCAACGGTGGTAAAGTGCCACCCCATGAAACTCGCCCGGACCGATCGCTCACTCATTGCATGGATGCTTTATTGCTGCGTCCTGTTCAATGTGTTCGCCTGCAGCATCGGTCACGGACAAATGGTCGGGGCGCAGCTCAACGGCCTCGGCGGTCAGTTCTGTACGGTTGACCCTCGCACTCAGGCACCTGCTTCCTCAAACACGTCCGAGGAGCAACTGCCGACCCTGTCGAAAGCCTTCGGCTGCCCGTTGTGCTCCACCGGAGGCATGGGCCCGGCGCTCAATTCCAGCCTGACCCTGGCGATCCTCCCGCAAACACACAGTCCACCCTTGGCGGTCGTCGCCAACGCCGACCTCCCTGCCCGCTTCACCTGGCCTTCGGCCAACCCCCGCGCCCCGCCGTTCGCCTGAATCCTTCGCCATTCAATCAGCTCACTTCGCCAACGCGAGGCGTTCGCCTGTGCGCTGTTTCCTAGCAAGCATTCAGGATTCATCGATGAAAACCATTCCTTTGCTGGCCAGCCTGATCGGCTGCCTGTCCGTTAACGCCTGGGCACAATCCACAGTGGACCTCGCACCAATCACCATTGATGGCGAAGCACCCGCCGAGCCGGGTCTGAGCCTGGACCAATCCAGCGGCATGGCCTCGCGACTGGGGCTGAGCGTGCGTGAAACCCCGGCGTCGGTGGCGATTGCCAACCGCAATGACATCGAACGCCACGGCGCGCAGAACTTCCAGGATGCCGCCAACACCTTGCCCGGTGTGAATGCCAGTGCACCGCCGGGTTTCGGCGGGTTCGTTTCCTACCGTGGTTTCACCAGCAGCCAGATCACCCAGATGTTCAATGGCGTGAACGTCTCCGGCGGCCTTGCCCGGCCCGTGGATGCGTGGATCTATGATCGGGTGGAGCTGGTGGGCGGCCCGTCATCGCTGATCAATGGCGCCGGCTCCGTGGGCGGTTCGTTGAACTACGTGACCAAACTGGCGACCCGTGAAGAGCAAGCGGTCGAAGGCCGGGTCAGCTACGGCAGTTACGACACCACCGAGACCGCGTTCGGCCTTAATCACGCGCTCAGTGAAGCCGGCGCGGATGTGCAGCATTACGCGCGGCTGGATGTCAGCCACAACACCGGCAACGGCTACATTGATCGCCAGGAGCGCGATGCGTGGAGCGTCGCGTTTTCGCTGCTCAGTGACCTGACGCCAAACCTGTCCCACACCCTGGCCCTGGAATATCAGGATGAACACGAAGACAGCCCTTACTGGGGCACGCCAGTGCTCAACCCCAAGGCCGGTGAACTGAAGATCGACAAGCACAACCGCTTCAACAACTACAACGTCGAGGACGGCCGTTACGAGCAACGCACAATCTGGGTGCGCTCGATCATCGATTACCGGATCAACGACAGCACCGCCCTGCGCAACACGCTTTATCACCTCGACAGTCAGCGCGATTACCGCAACCTGGAAACCTATCAGTACAGCGCCAACAACCGCGCAGTGAACCGCTCCACGGCGTACCAGGTGCGCCATCAGGGCGAGCAGAACGGCAACCAGTTCGAACTGCGTCACGACAACACGCTGTTTGGCCTGGACACCACCTGGTCCGGCGGTTTCGAGTACAAGGTCAACCAGACCACCAATTCGCCGCTGAACGTCAAAGGCGCGAGCACGGTCGACCCGAACAACTTTCAGCCGGGGCATTTCTACGACATCCCGGGCACCCGGCCGGGGTTTGTCAGCGACAAGACCAACGAAGTCACCACCAAGGCGCTGTTCGCCGAGAACCGCCTGGCGCTGACCGATAAATTGTCGTTGCTGACCGGCCTGCGTTACGACGACATCGATCTGGACGTGACCAACCACCGGGAAGTGACCGCCAGCAATCCACGTCATCTCAAACGTAGCTGGGAACCTGTGACTGGTCGCGTCGGCCTGACCTACCAGTTCATCCCTGACGCCAACGTCTACGTGCAATACAGCACCGCTGCCGAACAACCCAACGGCACACAGGATTTTGATGTCTCGACCGGCAAGCAATGGGAAGTCGGCAGCAAATTCGACTATCTGGACGGGCGCGGTTCGGCGACGCTGGCGGCGTACACGATTGAGCGCAAAGACTTCGCGGTGACCGATCCGCAGGACCCGACGCTTAGCATTCCCGTGGGCCAGCAGACGTCCAAAGGCATCGAACTGGCCAGTTCGCTGCGGATCACCGACAAGCTGTTGGCCGAAGGCAACTTTGCCTGGGTTGACGCTCAGTACGACGAGTTCACCGAGAAGAATGCTGCGGGTGTGGTGGTTTCACGCAAGGGCAACACACCGACCAACGTGCCGGACCGGGTCGGCAATCTGTGGCTGACCTATGACTTTGCGCCGCAATGGCAAGGGGGGGTCGATGCGCGGTACGTAGCCTCGGTGTTTGCCGACAGCGCCAACACGATGACCGTACCGTCCTATACGCTTTACGGCACGTTTCTCAGCTACAAGGTCGATCGGCACACCACCGTCACTGGTCGGGTACGCAACCTGACCAACGAGGTGTATGCCGAGTTTGCGCACGTGTCGCCCGCGTATTACCTGGGTACACCGCGGACTTTTGAGCTGGCCGTGCAAACCCGGTTTTAGTGCTCGATCCACACTCCCTGTAGGAGCCGGCTTGCTGGCGATGAGGCCCGAAAGTTTTGCATCGGTTTGGAGGTCGCCATCGCCAGCAAGCTGGCTCCTACAAGGGATGTTGTGGCAGGCCTGAATAAAGTGAACAACACGATCCACTGTAGGAGCCGGCTTGCCGGCGATGAGGCCCGAGCGTTCGGCATCGATTTCGAGGCCACCATCGCCAGCAAGCTGGCTCCTACAAGGGATGTTGTGGCTGGCCTGAATAAAGTGAACAACACGATCCACTGTAGGAGCCGGCTTGCCGGCGATGAGGCCCGAGCGTTCGGCATCGAATTGGAGGCCGCCATCGCCAGCAAGCTGGCTCCTACAAGGGATGTTGTGGCTGGCCTGAATAAAGTGAACAACACGATCCACTGTAGGAGCCGGCTTGCCGGCGATGAGGCCCGAGCGTTCTGCATCGATTTCGAGGTCGTTATCGCCAGCAAGCCGGCTCCTACAGTCCGGTGATATCAGCGGCACCCATCATTTCAACTCGGCGGAGACTTTATCCGCCACATCCTTCGGCAGCCACGCCTGCCACACATCCGGGTGCGCCTTCATGAACGCCTCCGCCGCCTGGCGCGGTGGAGTGTGTTTCTCGCTCATATCAGCCAGCGCCTTGTTCAACGGGCCGATGGGGAAATCGACCTTGCTGAAGAACTCGGCAATCTGCGGATATTGTTTCTGGAACGGTGTGGACACCCCAATCGACAGCTTCGAGGGCAGTGAGCGCGTCGGTTTCGGATTGGGGTTGTCGGCGTCGGTCAGGGTTTTCCAGGCTTCGGCATCGAACGGCGGTTCTTCCAGCTGAACCAGTTTGAAGCGCCCGAGCAAGGGCGTAGGCGACCAGTAATAGAACAGGACCGGCTTGCCACGACGGATCGACGAACTGATTTCCGCATCCAGCGCCGCCCCGGAGCCGCTGCGGAAATTCACATAGCTGTCGTTCAAGCCATAGGCCGTGAGCTTCTGCTTGTTGACCACCTCCGAGGTCCAGCCGATCGGGCTGTTGAGGAAGCGCCCCTTGCCCGGGCTTTCCGGGTCACTGAAAACGTCCTTGTATTTCGGCAGGTCACTGACACTGCGCAAGCCGGGGGCCAGCGGCTTGATACCCTTGGCCGGATCGCCCTTGATCACGTATTCGGGCACCCACCAGCCTTCGGTGGCGCCCTTCACCGTATCGCCAAGACTCGCGACTTTGCCTTCGGCTTCAGCCTTGACCCAGACCGGGCTGCGACCGGCCCATTCTTCGCCAATGACCTGAATGTCATTGTTGGCCAGGGCGGTTTCCAGGGTAATGGTCGTTCCCGGCAAGGTATCGGTCTGCAGCCCGTAGCCCTTCTCGACAATGATCCGCAGGATATCGGTGATCAGGCTGCCGCTTTCCCAGTTCAGGTCGGCGAAGTGGATCGGCGCCTGGGCGGCGAATACCGGAATGGGTGAACCCAGACCGAAAGCGACCAGAACAGTGGCCAGCAACCGTCGAAATCCGTTCATGCTTTTGCACCTCGTGCTGTTCACAGCAATAGCAGGATGGCCTGATAAAGACCGCAAGCCTCAAAATACTCAGTCAACTGACTGTAGTAGAGGTTCCTGCTTTCGAGGGGCGAGGATTATTTTTCGGAAATTTCCTGCAAGCGCGCCAGCTCTCTTCTGACCATGCTGGCGTATTCCGCCGGGCGTAACGTGTAGATCTGCGACGCCACCCACCCCAGCCAGGCCCCTTGCAGGATGGCCTTCTGTTCGAACAGTCGCTGGGCCTCCACCTGGGCGCTGGCCTGGTTCTGTATGTGAAAATCGGCGCGGGTCAGGGGCATTACTCGCTGGCCTTGAAGGTTACCAGTTCACCCTTGCGCCACTTGGCGGCCTTGGCCGTCACGGCTTTCAGGGTTTTGGTCAGGCCTTCCTGCAATTGTTGGTGGGCGGCAAATACCATCACCACGCTGTGACCTTCCTTGAACACGATCCCGTGACCGTCGGCGGTGGTCACGAACGCGTAATCGCCCAGGCCATACACCGTCAGTTTGATTTCGCGGAACTTGATGTCCAGCTTGCCGCCTTCGCGACTGGGCAAAACCGAAGCGCTGAAATGATCGCCGACTTTAAGTTTCAGGCCTGGCTTGTCGTCCACCACCAGTGCTGATTCGGTGTCGATCTCGGCAATGTAAATGCCTTCGGCGTTCTGTTCGGTGATGTACACAAAACGTGACTGGAACTGCTTGACCAGCTTTGCGCGCAAATCACCCAGCACGAACAAAGCATGCATATCGAGATTACTTACTGCCAAGGAAACATCCCCACATCTGAAAATGATGCCGCACGCCTGCAAACAGCGCACAGCAGAAAAAAGCGGCAATGCCGAAGGTGTCGCCAAATGACCCGTGTTGAAATCCTGAAACGAGCAGAGGGCTCATTCATCGCGAGGCGTAAGAAGACTAATGGAAAGTCACTCGCGTCGTCTTGCCTGGAGTTCGTCAGAGGTTGAAGGAAAAAGCCCTTCTGACTGCCAGAAAAAACGGATTACCAACCTTAGGGAAAAAACTCTTTAAAAAAAGCACTTTTCCGACATATCGCCGGCAAAAAATTGCTTTAGATAACCATCAATCGCCCACCAGTGACGGTGATTCTAGAGCAGCGATGCTCTTCGAGACTACCCAAAACGATGTACACACGTCGGCAAAATAACGAAAAGGACTTCATATGTGCACCCTGACACACTTCGCCCGTCCCCTCGCGCCTTACTCAAGCAACCCGTCGACGCTCTACGCGGCGGGGTTTCAACACCCTGAACTTGACCCTGAAACGCTTGCCACACCGCGTTTTCAGGTTGTTCTGGCCGGTAATGCGTTCTTCCACATCAAAGAAATTTCCACTGGCCATGTCAGAGGTTTCCGCAGCGACCACAACGAAGCATGTGCACTCGCCCGCCAGCTCGAATTACATCGCTAAGCGTTACGCTCAGTCCCTTCTCATAGACGTTTCGTCATGCCGACGACTTAACTCAGCCGTCGGCAGGCAACTACTGCCATACTGCCGAACCAATGAAACCCGTTCCCAAGTCGGACGGCGTTCAACACAACAGGACATTTCCAGGGGAAGGCTGCTACGTGACGGAATTTGATATCGGTGAATTTTTTATCCGGGGCGAAGCCAGAGAAGTCGAAGGCGAATTCCAGGCGGTCATTGTCATGCGCGCCAAACCGCCGCTGACCACGGTGTCGTATCACCAGGTCGAGAAGGATCGTTGGTTCAAAACCTCGGACGTCGCCGAAATCGCCGCAAAGGAAGCCGCCAAGGCACTGAAGCTTGCGGTCGATGATGGGGCATTGAAAGCCTGAAATGGGGGTGGACAAGTCCGGGAGCCGGCGCTGGACAGCGCGATTTTCATGACCGCCAGCGCGCTGTATCAGGCCAGAACGGGCCTCGCCGACAAGGTCGGCACCTCGGCCCGAGAGGTGTCAGCGGCGTGCCAACCTTGCACAGGTTGCACGCCGTCATAGCGACAATCGATCAGATCAGCTTGCGCTTGACCGCTTCATCCAGCGTGCTTTGGGTCAAGTGCTTGAGCAACACGTCCCCTCGTTCATTGAACGGCGCCCCGACAATCAGCAGAATCTGCAACCAGGTGCGAGTGCTCTCCTGCTTGACGATTTTGCCCAGCACGTTGCCTTCCTGATCCTTGAACACCGTTTCCAGCGTGAAGGTATTGCTGTACGTAGTCGGGATCACGAAAAACGTGAATCCCGTCAGCCAGGCACTGGCGATATTGCCTTGTTCGTTGTTGGTCAACGTACTCGTGACGTACAAGTTCGAGTCAACTTTGTCCGTGGTCACGCTTTTGAACTGTCCGGATTCCTTGAAGGTTTCCAGCATGTTCTTTTCCACCAGCGCCGCATTGTCCCCGGCGCCCGACAGTTCGCCGTTGAACTTCTGCTGAATGGTCACGTGCAGATAAGCACTGGGCTTGTCTTGCCGGGCCTGGGCCGGTGGCCACTGATCCACCGGTGGCAAGTTGTGCTGGGAGTAGGAAATGCAGCCAGTCAGGGCGCTGCTGGCCATCAACAGCAAAACCAAAAGGTACTTATTCATGTGCAGCCACTTCCTTTGACACTGTACGCAGTTGAGGGGTGGCACCGGCCAGCAATTGAGCGATCAATTCGCGCAGCTGAGTACCGCCCAGGCGGGGATTGAGATAATCGGCATTCCACATGCCGACATTCTTGTCGAGCTTCACCTTCTCGACCGACCTGGCCAGTTGCTTGCCCTGACGGTCTTCGATGATCAGTTCACCCGCGAGGTCGTATTTGTCGACGTAAATCGGACCGTCGACCCAGATCCAGAGGGTCAAGGTCAACAGCGCACCTGGAAGGTAAGCCGGGTGCATGGTGCGTTTGCCTGCCAGCGAGGTCAGGTTGAACTTGAGCACCACGTCGTCCTCACCGGCCTTGGCCGGGAACGCCACGATTCGCTTGAAGTAATCGCTTTTGTCGACATAGACGCTGATCTGCTCGGTCAACTGTTGGCTGCCGGCGACACGCACCTTGTCGTCCAGATCGGGGGCGGAAATCACGACGTCGCTGATCTCGGCACTACGATCAAGGGTGGATGGCGCGGGGTTCAAGGGTTCGCCAATGGGGCCCAGCGGTGTGAACGACACACAACCAGTCAGCGACAGGCCAAGCGCGATGGCCATCAGATAAACAAGACGCTTCACTGCTTACATCCTTTTCATACGGGATCGGGGACGCGTCGACTCGAAAGAAAATCGCGCAAGGGATGGGCAATTCAGCACTGAAAGGCGGAAATCCTGGGGAGCGAGTGTCGCCTACATCCTTGTTCGAACTCTTTGAATGGCGGCTCTGTGACGCCAAAAACGCGACAGCATCGTAATCGTTGAGGCCCCGACAGACAATAGCCCATTGCCATCATTGTGGCGATTCCGGAGAAAGCTGCTAAACCCCTATCGAACTCTTGGTGCGCGGCTCCCTCAGATGCAATGACACTGCACTGCCGATTGCACACTCGATGCGACTGAATGACCTCAAGGAGATGCAGATGGATTCACCTACACACGACTTGAAAGGCTTGTTCGACCAACTCGGCCTGGACTCCAGCGAGAAGGCCATCGACGACTTCATCGCCAGTCATTCGCCTATGCCCGATGATAAAAAGCTCATAGATGCCGAGTTCTGGACGCCGCAACAGGCCGGTTTCCTGAAAGAACAATTGCGTGAGGACGCTGATTGGTCACGGGTGGTTGATGACCTGAATCTGCGTATGCATCAGGTTCACTAGTCAATGCAGGCTGTCGGGGGCTTCGGCGCTTAATTGGGCCAACCAGGCAGCCTTGCACTCCTCCGCTTCATCGCGACGGGAGAATGCCGTCCCCCGGCGTTCGCCGTTCAGCAGCACGACCCAGCAGACGCTCTGCCCCTGCGCTCGCAAACTGGCGGGCACACCGCTGCCGATCATGACGGCGACATCGACTTTGCTTTGCATGCTGACCTCTTTAACTTCATTAGCAACCTAACTATGAAGGTATGGTAATGAGTTCATGTGTGAGGAAACAGCAACTGTGTTGCATAGATTAATTGCTGGAATCGCAATAATGGTGGGGTTGGGGGGGCATATCCGTTGCTGCGGTGATGGCGGCTATTGGTTTCGCCCTTACGGCGAGTCACTTGGAAGAGCCCCAAGTAACCAAGGGCTCTTGCCCCTTTCGTTCGGTGCCTCGCCTAGGCTCGGCATGCCCTCGCTCCGGTCCTGCTCCGTGGGCCCGCCGCCATCGGCCATCCTTGGCCGTGCGCGGCTAACCCGGCATCCATGCCGGGTTGCCCACTGCGCAGAACCTCCACTCGGCCTCTCGAGGGGGCGGCTACCGCCACCGCAGCCGAGGCGGCCTGAAAGCCGACCTGGCTCTTCGGTCGTGTACACACTCCTGCACTGTGGTGGCCGCACTAGTTTTGGATGTTTGCACATTCCCCCTGTAGGAGCCGGCTTGCTGGCGATGGCGTCCGTCCAGCCAATACAAACGTCGACTGATCCACCGCTATCGCCAGCAAGCCGGCTCCTACACGGGGATTGGGTTCACACGATTCAAAATTGTAGGAGCTGGCTTGCCGGCGATGGACGTCAACGATAACGCGGGCTGCCTGAATGAACGCGGTGTCCGGGCGTTTTTCGCCGGCAAGCCGGCTCCTACAGGGAATCGCGTGTGCTTTTGCTTTTCACCACTCATCAGGCCGAGCGTTAGCTCGCCTTCAGCTTTTGATCTGGACGCACCGCCCCCTCGAGAGGCCGAGCGCAGGTTCTGCGCAGTGGGCAACCCGGCATGGATGCCGGGTTAGCCGCCCCCGGCCATGGATGGCCGATGGCGGCGGGCCCACGGAGCAGGACCGGAGCGAGGCACCGAACGAAAGGGGCAAGAGCCCTTGGTTACTTGGGGCTTTTCCAAGTGACTCGCTGTAAAAGCGAAACCGTCAGCCGCCATTACCGCAGCAACGGATATGCCCCCCATCCTAACCGTGGGAGCAAGCCCGCCCCCCAGTAATCAATCCAGTCAACCAAGCGATCAGCTTACAGTCCCGCCTTTTGATTCACTCATGATCTGCCGAATCGCCCCCACAAACGTCTCCACCGGCTGCCCGCCACTGACCGCATATTGCCCGTTGAACACCACCGTCGGCACCGAACTCACCCCCCGCGACAACCACAACTGCTCTTCCTCACGCACCTCTTTAGCGAACTCGTCCGAGGCCAGAATCGCCTCGGCCCGCTCCCGCTCCAGACCAACGCTTTGCGCAATCTGAGCCAGCTGCGCGTGGTCGGACGGATTGCCGCCCTCCGTGAAATACGCCTTGAACAACGCCTCTTTCAGATTGAACTGCAACCCTTCCAGCCCCGCCCAGTACAGCAAGCGATGCGCATCGAACGTGTTGTAGATGCGGCTGTTGCCGTCGGTGCGAAAGGCGAACCCGACTTCGGCGCCACGCGCACGGATCATTTCGCGGTTCTTCTGCGACTGCTCGGGGGTCGAGCCGTATTTCTCGGTGATGTGTTCGGTGATGTTCTGACCTTCCGGGCCCATCTTCGGGTTCAGCTCGAACGGCTGGAAACGGATCTCGGCCTGGACCTCGCCCCCCAGCAGATCCAGGGCACGGGTCAGGCCGTACAGCCCGACAACGCACCAGGGGCAGGACACGTCGCTGACGAAATCGATTTTCAGGGGGGTACTCATCACTCACCTCGCAGGCTGGATACGGGCCGGAAAAGTTGAACGATACACCTGTGGGTCTGAGTACATCTGCTAGAAATTGGTTGGCTGTCAGGCCGCCTTCGCGGGCAAGCCTCGCTCCTACGCGGTTGGGGGTTACAGGAGGTTGTGTTCGGCCACCGGATCGATCTGCGCCCAATGCGAAGTGTCCTCGCGATGGGCCTGCAAATAGGGCAGCACCGCCGCAAGCAATGGCGCTTTGAAGGCCTCCTGAAAACGATGGGCCAGCCCCGGAATCAGCTTCAACTGGCTGCCACGAATATGCGCCGCCAGGTGCACGCCATGCATTACCGGCAACAGCGGATCGGCAGTGCCATGAACCACCAGCGTCGGCACCCGCAGTTGATTGAGCAGTGCCACCCGGCTCGGCTCGGCGAGGATCGCCATGATCTGACGCTTCACGCCCTCGGGGTTAAACGCACGGTCATAGGACTGCGCCGCCTGATGCAACAGCGCCTGCCGATCATCACTCACCGACGGGCTACCCAGCGCCGCCAACAAATCAGCCTGCTGCTCCAGTGCCACCTCACGATTCGGCGCGCCACGCCGCGAAAGCAATTGCACCAGCGCCGCGTTCGGCGCCGGCAAGCCTTCGGCACCGGAACTGGTCATGATCAGCGTCAGGCTCTCGACCCGCTGCGGCGCCATGGCTGCCATGTGCTGGGCGATCATCCCGCCCATGCTCGCGCCCAGCACGTGGAATTGCTCGACGTGCAAGGCATCCATCAAGCCCAGCGCATCGTCGGCCATATCGGTCAGGGAGTACGGCGCCGATACCGGCAAACCGAGTTTGTAGCGCAGCACTTCGAAGGTCAGGTTGGCGTCGGCAGGCGATTGCCGCCAGGTGGACAGGCCGACATCGCGATTGTCATATCGAATCACCCGAAAACCCTGCTGACACAGCGCAACCACCACCTCGTCCGGCCAGTGAATCAACTGCCCGCCCAGGCCCATCACCAGCAGCAACGCCGGATCGGAGGCGCGGCCGATGCTCTGGTACGCCAGGCTCACCTGCGCCAGATCGACCCGTTCGGTCGGAACATTGACATCGCATCGAGACGCCGCAAAGGACGGAAGGCCAAAGAACAACGCGGCCAGGAAGGCCGCCGTTGATAAAAATCGTGCACGCATGAAAAACACCGAAACGCAGAACCCCAGTAGAGCGCGAGTCTGATGAAGTTTGTTGAAGCGCGCTGCCACAGTTACGTGACAGTTTGATGAAGAGTGCTGAACGGTCGTATTCGTCGCGCAGGCAACGATCTGTAGGAGCCGGCTTGCCGGCGATGAACGATAACGCGGTGAGTACTAATCATCGCGGTGCGGCCATCGCCGGCAAGCCGGCTCCTACAAGGACGGTGTCAGGCCAACTGACTGCGCAACTGCCGCGCCGCCGCCACCATGTTCACCAATGCTGCTTCAGTCTCCGGCCACGCCCGGGTCTTCAAACCGCAATCCGGGTTCACCCACAACCGCTCTGCCGGAATGCGCTTCACGGCCTTGCTCATCAACTTGACCATCTCGGCCGTGTCCGGCACCCGTGGCGAGTGAATGTCGTAGACGCCCGGACCGATGTCATTCGGGTAGTCGAACGCTTCGAAGGCTTCCAGCAATTCCATGTCCGAACGCGAGGTTTCGATGGTGATCACATCGGCATCCATGTCGGCAATCGCCTTGATCACGTCATTGAATTCGCTGTAGCACATGTGCGTATGGATCTGGGTTTCATCGCGCACGCCGGAGGCGCTCAAGCGGAACGCTTCCACCGCCCAATCGAGGTATTCCTGCCATTGCGCCCGACGCAGTGGCAAGCCTTCGCGGAACGCAGCTTCGTCGATCTGCACGATCTTGATGCCGGCGCTTTCCAGGTCGACCACTTCGTCACGCAGGGCCAACGCCAACTGCTGCGCCTGGACTTTGCGCGAAACGTCTTCACGCGGGAACGACCACATCAGCATGGTCACGGGACCGGTGAGCATGCCTTTCATGACCTTGTCGGTCTGGCTCTGCGCGTAGCTGATCCAGTCGACCGTCATGGCTTTCGGACGGCTCAGGTCGCCATAGATGACTGCCGGTTTGACGCATCGCGAGCCATAGCTCTGGACCCAGCCGAAACGGGTGAACAGGTAGCCGTCCAACTGCTCGGCGAAGTACTCGACCATGTCGTTGCGTTCGGCTTCACCGTGTACCAGCACATCCAGTCCCAGACGTTCCTGGACCTGCACGGCATGGCGGATTTCATGGTGCATGGCGTCGGTGTAGTCGTTGGCTGACAGCTTGCCTTGCTTGTAGGCCTGCCGCGCCAGACGGATCGAACCGGTCTGCGGGAACGAGCCGATGGTGGTGGTCGGGAACGCCGGCAGTTTCAAGCGCGCACGTTGTTGTTCGATACGTTTGGCGAACGGCGATTGGCGTTGGCTATCCGCTGCACTGATGGCATTGATGCGCGCCTGCACTTCGGTTTTATGAATACGCGGCGACTCGGCACGGCTGGCCTGAATCGCCCGGCTTTGCGCCAGCGCGGTTTGCACTTTGGGCGATTGCGGATCGTTGAGCGCGTCGCGCAGCACGGCGATTTCGCCACACTTCTGCACCGCAAACGCCAGCCAGCTTTTCAGTTCCGGATCGAGTTTGTCTTCGCGCTCCAGGTCTACCGGGCTGTGCAGCAGCGAGCAGGAACTGCTGACCCACAGGTTGTCGCCGAAACGTTCCTGGGCCAATTGCAGTTGTGCGAGCACCGGTTCCAGTTCGCAGCGCCAGACGTTGCGGCCATTGACCAGGCCCACCGAGAGAATCTTGTAGGTCGGCAGACGATCGAGCACGTGCAGCAGTTGGTCGGGCGCGCGCACCGCATCGATGTGCAAGCCTTGTACGGGCAAGCCGACGGCCAGGCCGAGGTTGTCTTGCAGGCCGCTGAAGTAGGTCGCCACCAGCTTTTTCAGCGGCGAATACTGGAGGATGTGGTAGGCGCGTTCGAAGGCGTTTTTCCATTCTTGCGGCAGGTCGAGGGTCAGGATCGGTTCGTCGATCTGCACCCACTCCACACCTTGTGCGGCGAGGCGACCGAGGATTTCACCGTAGATCGGCAGCAGGCGTTCCAGCAGGTCGAGCTTGTCGAAGTCGTTGCCTTTGGCCTTGCCCAGCCACAGGTAAGTCAGCGGGCCGATGATCACCGGTTTGACGTTGTGGCCGAGGGCCTTGGCTTCGTCGACTTCGTCGAACAGCTGTTCCCAGCTCAGCTTGAACTGCTGGTCAGCGCTGAATTCCGGGACCAGATAGTGGTAGTTGGTGTCGAACCACTTGGTCAGTTCCTGGGCATATTGCGCTTTGCTGTGTTCGCCACCGCAGCAAGTGGTGGTGGCGCCACGGGCCATGGCGAACAACGTGTCGAGCGTCGGCAGGCCCCTGGCATTCTTGGCGCTGTCGAAACGCTCCGGGATTACACCGAAGGTCAGGGAATGCGTCAGGACCTGGTCGTACCAGGCGAAGTCGCCGACCGGCAGCAGGTCGATGCCGGCGTCTTTCTGTAGTTGCCAGTGGGTGGCGCGCAGTTGGCGACCGACGCTCTTCAGCGCTTCCTGATCGAGATCGCCCTTCCAGTAGGATTCGAGGGCTTTTTTCAGTTCGCGGTCAGCGCCGATGCGTGGAAAACCAAGTGTGTGGGCCAGAGCCATGGTGAGTTTCTCCTTGTAAAAGATGGCGCTATTGTCGACAGCCAACCCAACATGAGACAAACTCAACCTTTTCGTGTTGATCACAAGTTTTCCTCATGGAGCCCTCCGGTGCTTGAAATCCGTCACTTGAAGACCCTGCACGCCTTGCGCGAAGCCGATAGCCTGGTCGATGCCGCCGACCGCCTGCACCTGACGCAGTCGGCGCTGTCCCACCAGTTCAAGGAGCTGGAAGAGCGCATGGGCATGCCGCTGTTCGTGCGCAAGACCAAACCGGTGCGCTTCACCAGTGCCGGTTTGCGCCTGCTGCAACTGGCCGACGCCACCCTGCCGCTGCTGCGCGGCGCCGAGCGAGATATCGCGCGGCTGGCCGGTGGCACCGCCGGGCGCCTGCACATGGCGATCGAGTGCCACAGTTGCTTTCAGTGGCTGATGCCGACCATCGACCAGTTCCGCGATGCCTGGCCGGAAGTCGAGCTGGACCTGGCCTCGGGCTTCTCTTTCGCGCCGCTGCCGGCGTTGGCCCGTGGAGATCTGGACCTGGTGGTGACCTCCGATCCGCTGGAACTGGCCGGGATCACGTATGTGCCGTTGTTCACTTATGAAGCCATGCTCGCGGTTGCCAATCAGCACCGTTTGGCGAACAAGGCGTACATCGTTCCGGAGGATTTGCTCACGGAAACCCTGATCACTTACCCGGTGGAACGTGACCGGCTGGACATCTTCACCCGCTTCCTGGAGCCGGCCGACATCGAACCGGCCCAGGTCCGTACCTCGGAACTGACGGTGATGATGATGCAGTTGGTCGCCAGCGGTCGTGGCGTCTGTGGCATGCCGCACTGGGCGTTGCATGAATACAGTTCACGGGGCTACGTGAAGGCCAAGCGGCTGGGCGAGAAGGGATTGTTTGCGACGTTGTACGCGGCGGTTCGTGCGGACATGCTGGATGCGCCGTATATGCGCGACTTCCTGCTGACGGCAAAAGATACGTCGTTCTCGACACTCGATGGTGTCAGCGCCGTCCGATAACACAACACGGACCTTGTAGGAGCGAGGCTTGCCCGCGAAGAACGATAACGCGGTCTGTCCAAATAACCGCGTCGTTCCTTTCGCGGGCAAGCCTCGCTCCTACAGGGTGATTCTGTGATCTTTAGATCTCGCGCCACATATGAATCTTGTCGAAGTAGTCCTCGCCCACCCGCACCGCCAGTGGTTCGAGGCCGAACTGGATGAAGCCGCAACGCTGGTACAGATTGAACGCCGCGTCATTGCCGGCGGTAACGGTCAGTTGAATCAGCCTCAACCCCGGGTGGGTTTGCGCTTCGGTCAACGCCGCCTGCACCAGTTGATACCCGAGCCCGCGCTGGCGGACCTGACTGGACACGTACATGCCAAACAGCGTCGCCTTGTGCCGGGCCTTTTCCCGAGGATCGAAGGCAAGGCCGACGATGCCCGCCAACTTCCCTTCCTCAAACGCCCCGAACACCACATCGAGCTTGCTGATCAGGCGCGACTCCCACCAGCTCAGCGGCATCGTGGCGCGTTCGCGCACGGTGGAGGTAAACGCCTGGGGATGCAGGTCGTAGGCTTCGAGCATCAACGCCCGGTAGTCCAGGGCATGGCTGGCATCAAGCCGTTCAATCCACATGTTCACGCCGTCCGTCGTTGCTCAAGCATCAGCCGCACGGCCAACGCCGCCAAGACAAACCCCATGAAGTAACGCTGCACCGCCAGCCAGGTCGGGTTGTTGACGAACCACGACGCGATGCCGGCGGCGAACACCGCGATCAGCAGGTTGACGCTGAAACTGACGCTGATCTGGGTCAGGCCGAGGATGATGCTTTGGTTGAACACCGAACCGTGCTCAGGGGTGATGAATTGCGGAAACACCGAGAGGTAAAACACCGCGATTTTCGGGTTCAGGGCGCTGGTCAAAAAGCCCATGGTGATCAGTTTGCGCGAGGAATCCGGCGGCAACTGCTGTGCCTCGAACGGCGAACGCGCGCCCGGTTTGACCGCCTGCCAGGCCAGCCACACCAAGTACAGCGCGCCGGCCCACTTCAACACTTCATAAGCCATCGGCACCGCGAGGAACACCGCAGTCAATCCCGCTGCCGCAGCGAACAGGTGCACAAAAAAGCCCGCCACCACACCGAGCAACGAAGTGACTCCGGCCTTGCGCCCCTGGCAGATCGAACGAGAGATCAGGTAGATCATGTTCGGTCCCGGCGTCAGTACCATCAGCAACGCGGCAGCGGCGAAGATCAGCAAGTCTTGAAGCGGGATCATGGCGGTTCCTTGGCGTGAATGATCAGGCGATTGCGCTCAGCGAGGCTCGATAAAACGGCAGGATCAGGTCGCGTGTCAATGGCGCCAGCGTCACATCGCCGTCGGTGGCGGGGTCGATCCAGCGCACCTCTTCGATTTCCGCCGCAGGCGATACGTCTGAATCGATGGTCAGCAGAAAGAGTTCGGCCTGTACGACAAAACCTGGCTCGTTGGCGGCCGGTGCCGAGAACTGCCCCAGATAAGTAGCGTGCGCCGGATCGATGGCCAATCCCAACTCTTCTTCCAGTTCACGCACCAGGGCGTGAACCGGTTGTTCATGGGCCTCGATCTTGCCGCCCGGTTGCATGAAAGCTTCAGTGCCACGTTTGCGCACCAGCAGCGTGCGACCGTCGAGGCCGATCAACAGGGCGGCGGCGATGTGGATGATACGGGGGGAAGTGGCGGATGCAAGCGTCATGAGTGAGGCGTGGCCTTGGCTGAAAGGTGCAAGCATCACATGAGTGGCGGGACATCGTCACGCCGAAAAAACCTCTGGCAGAGCATACCCGCCCCTTGTAGGAGCGAGCTTGCTCGCGATGATCGTCAACGATAACGCGGTAGGCCCGGCAGCCCGCAGCGTTCTCAGGTTCATCGCGAGCAGGCTCGCTCCTACAGAGGATCAGTGCTGAGCCTGGGGAACCTGTTCCATCTCGAGAATCGCGCTGTTCACTTCTTCCGGCACCTTCACGAAAATGCTGTATTTCGCGCCCTCCATGGCCTCGAAGGCGATCAGCTTTTCCACCAGCGGTCCGTTCAGCACCTTGCCGGCGTTGAGCAACAGCATGCCGTTGTCGGCGTTGAGGTTGCGCGCCAGGACCATCCCCGCTGCCAATTCCCGGGTGGTCATGACCTTGACCATCGGATCGGCCAGGGACACATCGCTCAGGTACGCGGCACACACCTTGATGAAATCCTCCACCATCTCGGGGTCATAGAGTTTTCCGGCATAGCTGCGGATATACACCAGCGCCTCATCGCTGTTCATCTGCCGTTCCAGGATCAACCCGCGCTGCAACTCGATGAAATCCACTGCCAGTTTCAACAGCCGGGAACCGACCGGTATCGCCTCGCCCTTGAGCCGGTCGGGAAAACCGCTGCCGTCCCAACGCTCCTGATGGTGAAGAATCAGACGGGCAGCGTCCTTCATCGGATCGAGCGTCATCAACAGGGATTCGCTCTGCTTCGGATAATTGCGATAACGCTCGCGATCATTGTGATGCAACAGGTCCGCGGGGGCGGTCATCATGTTGTCGGTCCAGCTCAGCTTGCCGATGTTGTAGAGCGCCGCCGCCATGGTCAGGTCGCGGCTGGTGCCTTCGTCCAGGTCATGAAGTTTGCAGTACACCCGCACCAGCTCGATGATCTGGCGGTTGGTCTGCTTGGCCGGCGGCATGCGCAGGTTGGCCAGCAGCGAGAACATTTCTGTGCCGGTGACATAGCTGTGCTTGAGCTCTTCGTAGGCCAGGTCGAGCATGTCGGCGGTCTGCTGCAACTCAGCGGTGCGGGAGGCGACGCGTTTGTCCAGGGTGATGTTGAGCAGCTTCAATTCCTGATTCTGATCCCACGTTTCCTGGACCAGACGCAACCGTTCACGCTCGGAATGCTGATACGCGAGTGATTGTCGCAGGACCAGCAGCATTTCCTCATCGTGCCAGGGTTTGCTGATGTAACGGTGAATTTGCCCGTCATTGATGGCTTTGATAATGGCTGACGGATCGGCATAACCGGTCAGCATGATGCGCACGGTATCGGGGTAATGCTGATGGATGAGGGCCAGCAGCGTGGCGCCGTCCATGTTGGGCATGCGCGCGTCACTCATCACCAGGTCGATGGGCTGCTGCGCCATGATTTCCAGGGCCTGGGCGCCGCTGGTGGCCAGCAACACGTCGTAGGGCTGGCCGCGCAACAGTCGACGCAGGCTATTGAGGATGGACTCCTCATCGTCGACCAGCAGCACTTTGGGTTTATAGGTGGACCTCGTGGGGAGTTGCTCTTCCATGGCATTACCTCGGGCGAAAACGGTTACAGCGATATGTCGGGAACCGGGCAAACATCCCCTATTGCCGGATCCTGACCTACAGGCTAGATGATTTTCGACCCACCACTGCAATGATTCGTTTCAGTCGGTTGCGCGAAGTCTGATCCGGGCGACTATGCTCACGTCACTCGGATCCATTATCTGTACGCTCGGCCAAGTGGTCAGGGAAAGGATGCCCCTTATGAACACGGTGTATCAAAACGCTGTCGGTCCCGGCATATGGCGATGAATACGCTGTTGTCGCGGACCAATCGTCGGATTCTT
Organism: Pseudomonas sp. BF-B-15; assembly: GCF_019946675.1. Classification (NCBI taxonomy): domain Bacteria; kingdom Pseudomonadati; phylum Pseudomonadota; class Gammaproteobacteria; order Pseudomonadales; family Pseudomonadaceae; genus Pseudomonas; species Pseudomonas sp. BF-B-15. Next base: position 18,570 of record NZ_JAGYFZ010000005.1, on the reverse strand, counting down.
ATCGTCGACGACACCGCTTCAATCCACGAGGACTTCATCAAGATCCTCAGCCCGCCTTCGTTTGACGACGACAGCCTGACCAGCGCTGAAAATGCCTTGTTCGGCACCACGGCGGCCATCACGTTGCAGAGCTTCATCCTAGATTCGGCGTTTCAGGGCCTTGAAGCACTGGACAAGGTCGAGACGGCCCTGGCCAACGACCTGCCTTATGCAATGGCCTTCATCGACATGCGCATGCCGCCGGGCTGGGACGGCCTGGAAACCATCGAACGGCTGTGGCAGGTCGATCCGAAGCTGCAAGTGGCGCTTTGCACGGCCTACTCCGACTATTCCTGGGAAGACATCGACGAGCGCCTGGAACTCGGCGACCGCCTGCTGATTCTGAAGAAACCGTTCGATGCCATCGAAATCCGCCAGATGGCCAGCGCGCTGACCGCCAAGTGGCAAATGACCGAAGACGCGGCGCTGAAGATGTCGCTGCTCGAACAAGCGGTCGAGGAGCGTACCCGGGAACTGTCCGATGCCAACATCATCGTGCAGAACAGCCCGACCATTCTCTATCGGCTGCGGGGCGAACCGTCGTTTCCACTGATGTACATCTCGCACAACATCACCAAATACGGGCATGTCGCGGCGAAACTGGTGGCCTCGGCCAACTGGGCCCGGGAGCTGATTCATCCTGACGATCAAGCGAAGGTCGACACGGCGATGGCGCGGGTGCTGGACCGCCATGCCGCCGGAGCGTCCATCGAGTTTCGGATGCGCACTGGCGAAGGGGCCTGGCGCTGGGTGGAAAACCGCTACATCCCGGTGCGCGACGATGAAGGCCGCCTGCTGGAAGTCGAAGGCATCATCATCGACATCACCGAGCGCAAGCTGGCCGAGGAGAAAATCTTCCTGCTGGCGCGCACCGACGGGCTGACCGGGCTGGTCAACCGCGCGACGCTGATCGAACGGCTGCACCAGGCCTTCGCCGCTGCGCGTCGTGGCGCGACCCCGTTTGCCATCTTTTATCTGGACCTGGATCACTTCAAACGCATCAACGATACCCTCGGGCACCCGGTGGGCGATCTGTTGCTGCAAGAAGTCGCCCGGCGGATCAAGGCATGCGTACGAGAGAACGATATCGTCGCCCGCCTTGGCGGCGACGAGTTCGCGATCCTGCAACTGGACGTCAGCGACCCGACCCACTCCGCGTCCCTGGCCACCAAGGTCCGCGACGCGCTGGTGCTCCCCTACTCCCTGGCCGGCAACGATGTCCGGGTGTCGGTCAGCATCGGCATCAGCAGCTACAGCCCGGCCTGCACCAGCGCCGACGGCCTGCTGACCCAGGCCGACATGGCGCTCTATCGCTCCAAGGAAAAGGGCCGAAACCAGTACCACTTCCACTCCGAAGAGATCAATCAGGAGATGGTCGAGCGCATGACCATCGCCAGCGAATTGAGAGAGGCCATCGAGCACGATGAACTCGAACTGCGTTACTGGCCGGAAGTGGACCTGAGCAGCGGCAAGATCCTCGGGATGGAAGCGCAGGTCACCTGGAATCACCCCGGGCGCGGCTTGCTGGAAGCCTCCGCGTTCCTGCCTGCCGCCGAAAAGACCGGCACCATCATCGCCCTCGGTCACTGGGTACTCGATCGCGCCTGCCGGCAAATGCGCCAGTGGCGGGATGAAGGTGTCGCGCCACCGGTGATTGCGATCAAGCTGTCCCTGGCCCAGCTCAAGAGCGGCCCGGAACTGATTTATGACGTGCTGCGCACCACCGCGCGCTGGGAGCTCTGCGCCTGGGACCTGCGCTTCGACGTCACCGAGGCGACGCTGGCCCAGACCAAATGGACCCACAACGATGTGCTGCCGCGCCTGCGGGAGCTGGGGGTGAAGATTGCCATCGACGACTTCGGCACCGAGTATTCGTCGTTCGATTACCTCAAGACCTATCAGGTCAATCACCTGAAGCTCGCTCAACCTTTCATCGATACCGCCGCCCGCGACCCGGCCAGTGCCAACACCTTGCGCGCCATTATCAATTTCGCCCGGGAGGTAGGGATCGGAATCATCGCCGAAGGTGTCGAAACCCAGGAACAGCGCAGTTCATTGATGGCCACCGGGTCGCCGATGAACGCCCAGGGTTACTTCTTCAGCAAAGCGGTCAGCAGCCAGCAGGCCGCCGAGCTGCTGAAAGCCGGAAGCATCGTGCCGATCCGGGACAACCCGCACCGGTCCACGGAGGACAAAGGATGAAAGTGCCTTGCGTGCGGACCAACCGGCGCATCCTGATCGTCGACGACACGCCTTCGATTCATGATGACTTCCGCAAGATCCTCGGCCCCGAAACCGACGATGAACAGACCCTCGCTGGCACAGAAGCCGCACTGTTCGGCACGCCGCACACGGATCGCCTGACGTTTCAGCTCGACTCGGCGTACCAGGGCCAGGAAGCCCTCGAACTGGTCAAACACGCATTGGCTGAAGGTCGCCCCTATGCGCTGGTGTTCACCGACATGCGCATGCCGCCGGGCTGGGACGGCCTGGAAACCATCAAGCAAATGTGGCAAGCCGACCCGCACCTGGAAATCGCGCTGTGCACCGCTTTTTCGGATTACACCTGGGAAGCCATGACCGAACGGCTGGAGTTCGGCGACCAGATGCTGGTGCTGAAAAAGCCCTTCGACAGCCTGGAAATCCGCCAGATGGCCAGTGCCCTGACCTGGAAATGGCAGATGGCGCAGGACGCGGCGATGAAAGTGCTGAGCCTGGAGCAAACCATCGAGGCGCGGGTTCACGAGCTGCTCAAGGTGTCGCACCTGCTGCAGTACGACGTGTTGACCGAGTTGCCCAACAGCACGTTGCTGGGTGACCGGTTGAACCAGTCGCTGGCCCTTTCACGACGCAATGACAAACAACTGGCAGTGATGTTTCTGGGGCTCGACCGCTTCAAGCGCATCAACAATGCGCTCGGCCATCCGGCCGGTGACGAGATGTTGAAACAGGTCAGCCGCAATCTGGTGGCCACCGTGCGCGAGTCGGATTCGGTGTTTCGCTATGGCTCCGACGAGTTCGTGGTCATCCTCGCCGACATTCGCCACCCTCAACAGACCAGGGGCATCGCCGAAAAACTCTTGAACGCCATTCGCATCCCCCTGCATATCGCTGGCCACGACTTGAGCGTGACCGCGAGCCTGGGCATCAGCATTTATCCCGATGACGGCCTCGAAGCGATCGAGCTGATCAAAAAAGCCGAGACCGCGATGCGCAACATCAAGGAAATCGGCCCGAATGATTTCAGCTTTTTCATCGATGAAATGAACCAGCGCGCCAGGGATCAGCAAAGTATCGAAACCGGTATTCGCCTGGCGCTGGAGCGCAACGAGTTTGTCCTGCACTACCAACCCAAACTGGACCTGAGCAGTGGTCAGGTGGTTGGTGCCGAGGCGTTGATCCGCTGGCAGAAACCGGGGCACGGGTTGATCTACCCTTCGGAGTTCATCGGTGTGGCCGAAGACAGCGGTCTGATCGTGCCGCTGAGCAAATGGGTGCTGGCCGAGGCCTGTCGACAAGCCTGCGCCTGGCAAGCCGAAGGGCTGCCAAAAATATGCATGTCGGTGAATATGTCGGCCATCGATTTCCGCCAGCGCGACTTTGTCGACGGCATCGGACTGACCCTCGAACAAACGGGCCTGGAACCGGCGTTGCTGGAACTGGAAATCACCGAAGGCGTGTTGATGCAAAACATCGACACCACCGTCACCGCCCTGACCCGACTCAAAGTCATGGGTATCCGGCTGGCCATCGATGACTTCGGCACCGGCTACTCCAGCCTCAGCTACTTGCGGCGCTTTCCCATCGACGTGCTGAAAATCGACCAGTCGTTCATTCGCGGTTTAAGCACCGACAGCAACGACGCTGCACTGGTCAGCGCCATCATCAGCCTGGGCCGCAGCCTCAAGCTGACTATCATCGCCGAAGGGGTGGAAACCCTCGAACAGCTGGATTTCCTCAAGGCCCATCGATGTGAAGAAGGCCAGGGTTACTACTTCAGCAAAGCCGTCGAACCGGACGCCTTCGCCCGATACCTTGAGTCGGTGAAACCTGCTCCATTTACCGCCACGTGAACGATGCGCAACGACACACGGGCTATCAGCCAAGGAATTATCAGATGTCGCCGTCCATTCACTACCTGCTCCTGGTGCCGCTGCTCGGGTTCTGTCTGAGCACCGTCGCCGCGCCGCTGGACGAACCCCTCAAGCCACTGCCAACGGCGCCTGCACAGAATCCTCTGCGCGTCGAACTCGGTCGCCAGTTGTTCAATGAAACGCGGTTGTCGGTCAACAACACGCTGTCCTGTGCCAGTTGCCATCGACTGGAAAACGGTGGGGCCGATACCCAGGCGTTTTCCATCGGCTTCGCCGGTCAGCCAGTGACGATCAACACCCCCAGCGTGTTCAACGCCACCCTGAATTTCCGGCAGTTCTGGAACGGGCGCGCCGACACCCTGGAATCCCAGGTCCATGAAGTGGTGAAAAGCCCCAGCGAAATGGGCAGCAACTGGGAGCACGTAGTGGAAGTGCTGTCCGCAGACACGGGTTACCGCAGCGCATTTACCAACGCCTACCCGGACGGCGTGACCATGAACAATGTGCAAAACGCCCTGGCCACTTACGAACGAACGCTGCTTAGCAGCAACTCGCGGTTTGATCAGTATCTGCTGGGTAACACCGACATCCTCACGACCGAGGAAAAGTACGGCTACCAACGCTTCAAGGATTATGGCTGCATCGCCTGCCATCAAGGCGTGAACATCGGCGGCAACATGTTCCAGAAGTTCGGCGTCATGGGCGATTACTTCAAGGTTCGCGGCAACCCGACCGACTCCGACCTGGGTCGCTATCTGGTGACCAAGGATGAAGAGGACCGCAACGTGTTCAAGGTACCGAGCCTGCGCAATGTCGCGGTGACCGCACCGTATTTTCACGACGGCTCGGCCAACACGCTGGAAGAAGCGGTGGACGTGATGTTCAAGTTCCAGCTCGGTCGCATTCCTTCTGCCGAGGACAAAACCCTGATCATCAAATTCCTCAAGACCCTGACCGGTGAGTGGGGAGGCAAACCCTTATGAAAATGTCCCGCCGTCGCAGCCTCGCACTGCTGGGCGTCGTCGCTTTGTTACTGGCCTCGACGCTGCTGTTCCTGTACCTCAAGTCGAATTCGAACGAGACGTCGGCCTACGCCGAATCCCGGGACCTGATCGGCCGGATCAAACAGCTCAACGCGCAATGGGAAACCGAGATTCTCAAGGCCAGGATCGCCACCAACCACAACTACGATCCGTTGGTCGCGCCGCTGACCGAGATGACGAAGCTGTGGGAACGGTTCGACACCATGGAGTCGAACCACGGCCGCAACGACTCGCCGATCTGGCGCGCCAGCCATGATGCGTACCTGGCCGCCATCGAGGAAAAGACCCGGCTGGTGGAGCAGTTCAAGTCCCACAACGCGCTGCTGCGCAACTCACTGGCGTTCCTGCCCACCGCCGAGGACGACATTCAGGAGCCACTGGCCCGGTTGGTGGATGGCGACAAACTGCAACTGCAGAACATCGCCACCGACACTTACGATTTGCTGCTCAGCAGCCTGGAGTTCGCCCAGGTCACTTCCGACGACAAGGCCGCTGACATTCTGGTCGGGCTGAACAAGCTAGGGGTGAACAAGCTGCGCCTGCCCGAGCAGTTTCACAGCCCGATCGATATTCTGAGCACCCACATTTCACTGATTCTGCGCGAACAACCGGTGGTCAACCGCTTGCTGGGAAATATCGAAGCGATTCCCGTCGCCGAGCGTCTGGACGACATCACCAGCCTGTTGAACAAGGACCAGCAACAGGCCGATGTGGTCGAGCAGCGTTATCACTTTTACATGCTGGTGTTCTCGGTGTTGCTGGTCCTGTTGCTGGTGTACCTGGCCATTCACTTGATGCGCAGTTTCAGCATTATCAATCGCGTCAACAGAGCCCTGAAAAACGCCAATGACGAACTGGAATTGCGGGTAGAAGAACGCACCCGTGAACTCAAGGATACCCAGAGCGAGCTGCTCGACACCGCGCGCCAGGCCGGCATGGCCGAGATCGCCACCAACGTGCTGCACAACGTCGGCAATGTGCTCAACAGCGTCAACATCTCGGCCGACCTGGTCTCGCGCAAACTGCGCGCCAGCAAGGCCCAGGGGCTGGGCAAAGCCATGCAATTGATCAACGAACACCCCGGCGACCTCGGCACCTTCCTGACCCAGGACGAGAAAGGCAAGTTGCTGCCCGGCTACCTCAACCAACTGGTCGAGGCCATCGCCCTCGAACAGCAAGGCATGAGCGACGAACTGGCCCAACTGAGCAAAAGTGTCGACCACATCAAGGACATCGTCGCCACCCAGCAATCCTACGCGGGCGCCAACAGCCTGGTGGAGCCGCTGCACATCAGCGAATTGCTGGAGGATGCCCTGCGCATGAACTCCGGCGCGCTGACCCGGCATCACGTCACGGTGGTCAAGGAGTACGGCGAGGTGCCGCAGGTCATGGGCGACAAGCACCGGTTGCTGCTGATCCTGATCAACCTGATCAGCAACGCCAAGTACGCGATGTCCGACCTCAGCAACCGCCCGCGACAGATGACCCTCGGGGTCAAAGTGGTCGACGACGCCACGCTGCAAGTCAGCGTCAAGGATGACGGCGAAGGCATCGCCCCGGAAAACATGACGCGCATCTTTGCCCACGGCTTTACCACCCGCAAGGAAGGTCACGGCTTTGGTCTGCACAGTTGCGCATTGGCGGCCATCGAGATGAACGGCCACCTCACCGCCCACAGCGACGGGCCGGGCAAGGGCGCGCTGTTCACCCTGCAGATCCCGCTGAAAACCGTCATGGAGGAGGCATGAGCGAACTGTCGAACCGCCGCATTTTGCTGATCGATGACACGCCGTCCATTCACGTGGATTTCCGCAAGATCCTCACGCCGACGCCCGTGCAGACCGTCGAGCTGGACGAGATGGAGGCCGCGCTGTTCGGCAGTGAAGTGAAATCCACCCGCGCGCTGTTCGAGCTGGATTCGGCGTATGGCGGCCAAGAGGGTCTGGGCAAACTCCAAAAAGCCTTGCAGCAAGACCAGCCCTACGCGCTGGCCTTCGTCGACATGCGCATGCCCGAAGGCTGGGACGGCGCACAAACCATCGAGCATCTGTGGCAGGAAGACCCGCGCCTGCAAGTGGTGGTGTGTACCGCCTACTCCGACTATTCCTGGGATGAACTGCTGGACCGTTTGCAGGCGCACGACCGTCTGCTGATTCTGAAAAAGCCGTTCGACAACATTGAAGTCCAGCAGATGGCCAACACCCTGCTGACCAAATGGGACATGACCGAACGGGCCTTTGTGCAGATGAGCCACCTGGAGCATCTGGTGGACCAGAGAACGACACAGTTCAAACAGGCCAGTGAGGCATTGCAACGGGAAATCGACGAACGCAAACAGCTTGAATCGCAATTGGTGCAGTCGGAAAAACTCGCGTCACTGGGGCAACTGGCGGCCGGCGTCGCCCATGAAATCAACAACCCCATCGGCTTCATTTCCTCCAACCTCGGCACCCTCGATGGCTATTTCAAACAGCTGCAGGAAATGCTCGACGCTTATCGGGATGCGGAAGAGGCGATCGGTTCCAGCGAGCTGGTCGAGCGCTTGAAACAGCTGCGTGAGCGAATCGAACTGGAATTCCTGCGCGACGACATCCCGTTGCTGATCAAGGAATCCAAGGACGGCATCAGCCGCGTCGGGCAGATCGTCAAAGACCTGAAGGAATTCTCGCGGGTGGACTCCAACCAGGAATGGCAATGGGCGAATCTGCAGCAAGGCATCGAATCGACGCTGAACATCGTGGCCAATGAACTGAAGTACAAGGCCGATGTGGTGAAGGACTATCAGCACCTCCCCGACATCGAATGCCTGCCCTCGCAGATCAACCAGGTGATCATGAACCTCATCGTCAACGCCTCGCAGGCCATCGGCCCGGAACGCGGCACCCTCACCCTGCGCACGGGGATCGACGGTGAAAAGGTGTGGATCGAAGTCGCCGACACCGGCACCGGCATCCCGCCGGCCAGCCTGCAAAAAATCTTCGACCCGTTCTTCACCACCAAACCGGTGGGCCAGGGGACCGGGCTTGGGTTGTCCCTGTCCTATGGCATCGTGAAGAAACACCGGGGGGATATTTCGGTGGTGAGTGAAGTCGGCGTTGGCAGCACTTTCCGCGTCGAATTGCCGATCCATCAATCAAAACCCACTGCCTGAACACAGCCCCCTCTGTAGGAGCCGGCTTGCTGGCGATCGATTCAACGCGGTGTTCCTGATTCACCGCGTCGCACGCATCGCCAGCAAGCCGGCTCCTACAAAGGCGTTCGGTATGCGTTATGTGGCTTCCTGAAAATCCATCTCCGGTGGCTGGCGACGGAATCCGCCGGTCAGCACCGCCAGGTACACCACGCCAATCGCCAGCCAGCTCAGGCCCAGGTAAATCGCCAGGTGATCGAGGCTGACCATCAGCCACAAATCCGCCGCCAGGCCAATGAACGGGAAGATCAGGAACAGCACCAACTCACGCAGCCCCTTTTTCTCGCCGCCAATCCAGTAGTGAAAAATCACCGACAGGTTCACCAGGCTGAACGCCAGGAACGCGCCGAAGTTGATGAACGAGGTCGAGGTGGTGACGTCCAGTTTCAGCGCCAGCAACGCAACCACTGCGCACAGCAGGATGCTGTTGATCGGCGTCCCGAAACGCTCATGCAACGTACCGAAGAAGGATTTCGGCAGCACGCCGTCGCGGCCCATGGCGTAGAGCAGGCGCGAACCGCTGGCCTGAGCCGACAGCCCCGAGGCGAATTGACCGACGATCAAGCCAATCAGGAAGATCGACACGAACAGGTCGCCACCGATGTTGCGGGCAATTTCATAGGCCGCCGAATCGACGCTGTCGAACTGGAACGACGGGTGCGCGATCTGCACGAAGTACGACACGCCGACAAAGATCAGCCCGCCGATCAGGGTAATCAACATGATCGCCCGCGGGATGGTGCGGCGCGGATCGCGGGTTTCTTCGGTCAGGGTACTGACCGCGTCGAAACCGAGGAACGAGTAACAGGCGATGGCGGCACCGCTCATGATCAGTGGCATCTGCATGTCGCCGTTGAAGAACGGCTTCACCGACCACAACGGCGTGCTCGCATCGCCGCCAACGTAGTGGATGCACAGCACCACGAAGGCGATCAGCACCAGAAACTGCACCAGCATCAGCAAGGCGTTGATGCCGTTGGCCAGTTTCAGGCCAACGATATTGATTGCGCTGGTGATGCCGATGAACGCCAGCACCCAGATCCATTGCGGCACGGCCGGGAATGCGGAGTTGAGGTAAGCCGCGCCGATCAGCCAGATTGCCATCGGCAGGAACAGGTAATCGAGCAGCACCGCCCAACCGGCGATGAAACCGAGTTTCGGGCTGATCGCCTTGCGCACGTAGCTATAGGCCGAGCCTGCGACAGGGAATGCCGAGGCCATCCGGCCGTAACTCATGGCGGTAAAGAACATCGCCACCAGCGCCGCGAGGTACGCGGCCGGCACCATGCCAGCGGTGGATTGAGCGAGGATGCCGAAAGTGCCGAGCACAATGATCGGCGTCATGTAGGCGATGCCAAACAGCACCACCGACCCCAATGACAGGGTGCGTTGCAAACGAGCCATGAGCGACTACTCCGAATTTTATTGGATTTATGGCAGAGCCGAGTTCGGCGCAAATTACGGGTGTTGCGTTTGTTGTTCTTGGGTCAAACAGGTGTGTTGCCTAGGAGGGCCCCATCGCGAGCAGGCTCGCTCCCACGGGGATCTTCAGTGATTACACAATTTGTGAGCGCCCGCGATCCTGTGGGAGCGAGACCGGCTTGCCGGCGATGGCGTCAGCCCGAGCGACACAGAATCCGGATCAATTCTTGGGAATCAGCAGCTCCCGCAATCCACCAGCATGCTCAACCATCTCCCCCGGCAACTTCAGCCGCTGATCATCCAGGTAGCGGTAATCCTGCCGCGCAGCTTCCAGCTGACTGAAATCCAGCTCCACCGCAAACTGCCCCTCCTCCCGCCCAGCCTCGAACAACAGCGTGCCCAGCGGATTCACCAGCGCACTGCCGCCGGCGAACAACAACCCGCCATCGCCCTCTTCCACCCGGTTGACCATCAGCGCAAACGCCTGGTTTTCCTGGGCGCGGGCCATGATCGCGGTGCGGTGCGTCGGGCCGTACGGGTCCATGTTGCCGTTGGTGACGATCAGCAATTCGGCGCCCAGTTGCGCCAGGGCGCGGGCGGTTTCCGGGAATTCGATGTCGTAGCAGATCAGCAGACCGACCCGCACGCCGTTCCACAGGCACGTGGCGTAGCGGTCGCCCGGCTCGTACACGCCGCGATCCGACGCCCACAGGTGCGTCTTGCGGTATCTCAGTGCGATGCCTTGCGGGGTAATCAGCAGCGTGGTGTTGAAAAAACGACCGTTGTCGTTTTCCGCCGTACCGATCACCACGGCGATGTTGCGCTCGCGGGCCGCAGCGACGATTGCGCTGACGGTCGGACCGTTCAGCGGTTCGGCAACGGCTGCCACGGTCTCGGCCGACGGGAAGCCCATCAAGTGGCTTTCGGGAAACATGATCAACTGCGTGTCGGCGGCGCAGGCCGCAATCGCCGCCAGCGCGCGTTCGAGGTTGTAAGCCGTGTCGTTGTCACGGCCCGCCAGTTGGGCGAGTTCGACCTTCATGGGTAGTCCTTGTTCTAGTGGCCGGGCGGCAGAAAGATTGCCCGGTCGTTGTCTGTGCGCCAGTATGCGCAGCAAGCAACCGGCCAGGGAATCACGCGGCTGGGGTAACCCGATAGGGGTAGATGCATGACACTTTCGTTAGACGACATCGCCTGGCACCGTTCGGTCGGGCAACTGATCGACGCCCTCGACAAGCCGAATTTCTGGACGCAGCTTGTCCGGTTACTGGATCAATACGTCACCTTCGACAGTTGGGTGGCGCTGCTTTTCAGCGCCGATCAGCACCCGCAAGTGTTCGCCGAATGTCCCGGTGAAGACGGCAGCCCGGATCAGTTGTTCCAGGATTACCTGCGCGGTTTGTACTTGCTCGACCCGTTCTACATCGCCTGCCGCGAGCAATCGCGCACCGGGCTGTATCGCCTGTCGGAAGTGGCGCCGGAGCACTTTGAGCTGACCGAGTATTACCAGCGCTACTTTCGTCTGAATGTGGTGGCCGATGAAATCCAGTTCAATTGTCAGCTCGAAGGCGACCGCACGTTGTGCCTGTCTCTGGGCAGCAAACAGCGCTTCAGCGGCCAGCAGATTGCGTTGCTGTCGTTGATCCAGCCGTGGGTGCTGGGTTTGTTGCGTCAGCGCCTGCCCTACGAAATCAACGAAGTCGTGGCTCTCGCGCCGGCACCGGTCCAAGGTGACTGGCGCGTTCAGCTGGAAGCCTCGGTGCAACAACTCAAAGGCGCGCAACTGACCGCCCGGGAGCTGGATGTCGGGCGTTTGATGCTCAGCGGTTGCTCCAGTAAAGAAATCGCCCGTAAGCTGGAAATCTCTGTCGAAACCGTGAAAGTCCATAAGAAACACATGTACAGCAAGCTGGGGATCAAGTCCCAGTCCGAGCTGTTTTCGATTTTCCTCCAGGCGCAGAATGCCTGACACAGCACGGTCCCGTAGGAGCGAAGCTTGCTCGCGAAGAGGCCATCACATTCAACATTGATGTTGGCTGAAATGTCGCTTTCGCGAGCAAGCTTCGCTCCTACAGGGATAGGTGTGCCGAACACAACCGAGTCCGAACCCAAGGAAACCGTATGAGCCTGTCACTCCTGAGCCGCTACGCCTTCTTTGCCGTCTGTGTGATTTTCACCCTCGCCAGTCTGCCGTTCCTGGAACACGACTGGCTCTGGCCGATCACCGCTGTCACCGGCGTCCTGAGCCTCGTGGGCCTGTTTGATCTGCTGCAAAGCCCTCACGCCGTACGCCGCAACTACCCGATCCTCGGCAACATCCGCTATCTGGTGGAAGGCATCCGTCCGGAAATCCGCCAGTACCTGCTCGAATCCGACAGCGACGCCCTGCCCTTCTCCCGGGCCCAGCGTTCGCTGGTCTATTCCCGCGCCAAGAACGAAAGCGCCGACAAACCCTTCGGCACGTTGATCGATGTGTACCAATCCGGTTTCGAATTCATCGGCCACTCGATGCGCCCGGCACCGTTGAGCGATCCGGGCAGTTTCCGAACCCTCGTCGGCGGCCCGCAGTGCACGCAGCCGTACTCGGCATCGGTGTTCAACATCTCGGCCATGAGCTTCGGCTCCCTCAGCGCCAACGCCATTCGTGCCTTGAACCAGGGCGCCAAGCTCGGCAACTTCGCCCACGACACGGGTGAAGGCAGCATCAGCGCGTATCACCGGGAAAACGGCGGCGACCTGACCTGGGAACTCGGCAGCGGCTACTTCGGATGCCGCACCGCAGACGGTCGCTTCGACCCGGAACGCTTCGCCGCCCAAGCGCAAACCCCGCAGGTGCGGATGATCGAAATCAAGATGAGCCAGGGCGCCAAGCCCGGCCACGGCGGAATTCTGCCGAAGCACAAGGTCACCAAGGAAATCGCCGAAACCCGAGGCATCCTGATGGGCGAAGACTGCATCTCGCCATCGCGGCACAGTGCGTTTTCCACGCCGATCGAACTGATGCACTTCATCCAGCAATTGCGTGAACTGTCCGGCGGCAAACCGGTGGGCTTCAAGTTCTGCCTCGGCCATCCGTGGGAATTCATGGGCATCGCCAAGGCCATGCTGGAAACCGGCATCCTCCCGGACTTCATCGTCGTCGATGGCAAGGAAGGCGGCACGGGGGCAGCGCCTGTGGAGTTCACCGACCACATCGGCGTACCGATGCGCGAAGGTCTGCTGTTCGTGCACAACACGCTGGTGGGCCTGAACCTGCGGGACAAAATCAAACTCGGCGCCAGCGGCAAGATTGTCAGCGCCTTCGACATCGCCAGCGTGCTGGCCATCGGCGCCGACTGGGCCAACTCGGCGCGCGGCTTCATGTTCGCCATCGGCTGCATCCAGTCGCAGTCGTGCCACACCAACAAATGCCCGACCGGCGTCGCCACGCAGGACACCTTGCGCCAGCGTGCCCTCGTCGTCCCGGACAAGGCCCAGCGGGTGTTCAACTTCCACCGCAACACCCTCAAGGCTCTCGCGGAAATGCTCGCCGCCGCCGGCCTCGATCATCCGTCGCAGTTGTCGGCCAAGCACCTGGTGCGGCGCATGTCGGCAACCGAGATCAAGCTGTTCTCGCAACTGCATGTGTTTTTGAAACCGGGGGAGTTGCTCACAGGAGAAGTGAACGGCGAGTTTTATTCGCGGATGTGGCAGATGGCGCGAGCGGACAGTTTTGAGCCCAATGAGTTGGCTGCGGCGTAAACACTGTTTGAACGCCAGTCTCGTAGGGAGGCTGGCTTTACACCAAGGAAGAACATTTTGCTGAAAGTAATCGCTCAGGATTTCATCAAACCCGAATACATTGAAACGGTTCGCCCGTGGTACACCGAACTGGTCGAGAAGACTCGACTGGAGCCCGATTGCATCGCTTACGACCTGTTCATCGATCAAAAAGACCCCGGCCACTTTATCTTCGTCGAACAATGGCCGAATCAGGCGGCGTTGGATGCTCATTGCCAGTCTGAGCACTTTCGGCGGTTGGTGCCGCAGATCAACCGTTTCCAGGCCCGGGATTGCATTATCGTGCTGATGGATGCGTTCTGAGGCCCGTCGTCACCAGCGAAGCGCCTTGATCGGGGCCGGTTCTTTCATGACGATAAAACCGTAGCCCCCCAGCAGATAAATCCGGTAGTACGGGCGCTCCAGCAACGGCGGATACCCCAGATAACCCACCCGTGTCGCATTGCGGCGCTCCTTCTCCGCGACCACGTTGGTGATGCCGAGCTTCGGCAGATTCTCGGCCAGCATGAAAAAGTCGATGTTCAGCAGATAGTGCAGCACCGGCATTTGCTTGAACGAACCTGCGGCCCCCGACAGCCAGTGATCGGAATACGTCACCGACATGTAAATCCGCTTGGCCTCACGCAATTCCCGATGCGTCGAAATGTCGTGCTCAAGGCTGAACAGTGCGCTAGTGCTGAAGGCTTTCTGCACCGTCAGCACCCGACCGTAAGCGAACGACAGCGACAGCATCGCCAGCAGTGGCACCGCCAGCAACAGCGTCAGTCGTTCATGGATTTGCGCCAGCGCCAGATGGCTCAAGTAGAACAACAGCATCAATAAAACCGCGAAGCCCATCAGGGTTCGAGCGCCCTCGTTGAAGTCGCGGAAAAACAGCGCGACGCCGGACACCAGCAGCGTCACGACCGGCAAGGTCAGCAGACACAACAGGCCGATCAACGCTTTCTTCGGCCCACTGTCCTGACGCTTCCACACTTTAAGCCCCAATTGCACAGCACCGACGATGGCACACAGCAACAGCGCGGCGAACACCCAGACCAATCCGCCATGAAACAGCAACACGACTTTTTCCAGCACTCTGCCGATGTTGATCTGCAGTTGCAGCAGCGGCGCGGCGGTCCAGTTCAACAGCAGCGCGCGATCCTGCGCCATGAACGCCACGGCGCTGACGCAATACATCAGCCAACCCATGGTGACCTGCGCCAGTTTCCAGCCGATCAGCCTGCACAACTGCGGCCAGGCCAAACGGTCATTTACGCCGCGCAGCAGTTCCAGGCAACACAATCCCACAAACACATTGAGGCTGATCTGATACAGCCCCAGCGCCAGCGCAATCAGGAACGAAGGCACCAGCCATTGCAGGCTGCGCGAAGGATGACGAAAGGTGATCGCGTAGATCACCGCCACCAGGCTCAGGGCCATGGCGGGACCGTCATATTGATAAGACAGGTTTTGCAGAAAAAACGGGTTGTACCAGAGGGGCAACGGCACCAGGCAACAGGCGAGCGTCGGTTGCGCAAAGTAATGAAACGTCAACCGGGTCAGTGCCGAGGCCATGGCCAGCGTGGCGATCAATAGCGGCAATGGAAAGATGTTCGGCGCCGCGCTGCCGAAGGTGAGCAGGTTGTAGAACAGCTGGGCAAACAGGCGCCCCTGCTCCGCCCAGGCCATGCCCGCCGACAGGGATCGCCAGTTATCATCGATGTACGGGTAGTCCGCAATAATCAGCGGCAGCACATACAGCAACGTCGCGAGCAGAAAAAACAGCCAGACCTGTCGGCCGCCGAGTTCCTTGCCGAGCACATCGCGGAATCGGCCCATGCTAAAGCCCGAGCCGGTCTTTGCCGCCGACGATGTCTTTGACCACGTAGCGCGGCCGGTGCTTGGCCTCGATATAGATCCGGCCGACGTACTCACCGAGGATGCCGATGCCAATCAACTGCACACCGCCAAGAAACAGAATGGCGGTCATCAACGATGGGTAACCGGGTACGCTGTTGCCGAAGAAAATCTTGTCCAGCACCATGTACACCGCGTAAAGCACCGCGAAAATCGAAATGCCGCCGCCGACGTACGTCCACAAACGCAGCGGCACAGTGCTGAACGACGTCACCCCTTCGAGTGCCAGGTTCCACAGTTTCCAGCCATTGAACTTGCTGCTGCCGGCCACGCGCCCGGCGCGCTCGTACTCCACCACCGCGGTGGTGAACCCGGCCCACGACAACACACCTTTCATGAACAATTGATGCTCGGGCAGTGCGCGGATCACGTTGACCACCTTGCGATCCATCAACCGGAAATCACCGACGTTCTCTTCGATCCGGGTGTACGCGATACGGTTCAACACGTGGTAGAACAGCGCCGCGCTGTGGCGCTTGAGGTAACCGTCGGTGGCTCGGTTGCGGCGTTTGGCGAGCACCACGTCCGCGCCCTTTTGCCACTCGTCAATCAACAGTGGAATGACGCTGATCGGGTCCTGCAAGTCGACGTCCATGGGGATCACCGCATCGCCAGAAGCGTATTCCAGGCCGGCGAACAACGCCGGTTCCTTGCCGAAGTTGCGCGAAAAGTTGATCAACAACACATGCTCGTCGACCTGCGCCAGGGCCTTGACCTGCTCGGCCGTCCGGTCCGAGCTGCCATCGTTGATGAATACGATCTCGATCTCGTCGCCGCCCAGCCTCAACTCGCGCTGCACCGCCTGATAAAACAGGCTGATCGCTTGCTCTTCGTTGAAGACCGGAACGATCAGCGAAACCTTCACGTCTCACGCTCCTGAACCATGCTCGGTAAAGATTCGACAGCTGCCATGCACCATTATTCGGGCACGCCATCGAGCTGGCAGACCAGCGGATGGATTCTTTCAGCCAGTCACATCTGAGACATTCAGTAATAGCGTGTTTTTTGCAATTGTCGTCGAATCGCGCCACCCTGCGCGCCGCCGATGCGCGGCGCGCACCTTTTGCAGCGCTGACCACTCCTTATTCAACACCCGTTCACGAGCCCGCTGTCATGACGTTTGAACGCGATCACCGAATCGACTTTTTTCGAGGCCTGGCGCTGATCTTCATCTTCTGGGATCACGTGCCTCACAACCCCCTCGGTCAAATCACCCCGCGTAACTTCGGTTTCAGCGATGCCGCGGAAATTTTCGTGTTTCTCGCCGGTTACGCGGCGGTCCTGGCCTACGGGAAAATCTTCCGACGGGACGGTTATCTGATTGCTTGCGTGAAGATTCTGCGCCGCGCCTGGGTGCTCTACGTGGTGCATATTTTCTTGCTGGCGATGCTGATGGGCATCGTGTTCTTCGCCAACAGCCATGTGGAAACGAGGGATCTGGTGGAGGAAATGGGCATGCACCACTTCATCACCAACCCGCAGCAAGCCCTGGTCGATGAACTGCTGCTGCGCTTCAAGCCGAACCTCATGGACCCCCTCCCGCTGTACATCGTGCTGCTGGCCGGCTTGCCGCTGGCGCTGCCGATGCTGGTGCGCAAACCATGGGCCGTGGTGGCCGTGTCGTTGACCGTGTACCTGTTGGCGCCGTGGTTCGGCTGGAACCTGGCGGCCATCAAGGATGGCGTGTGGTACTTCAACCCCGTGGTCTGGCAACTGCTGTTTGTGTTGGGCGGCGCGGCGGCGACTTACGGGCAGCGCCCCCGGTTACCTGACGCGCGCCCGTTGCTGCGCCGGCCGTTGTTTGTCAGTGCCGTGGTGTATGTGGTGGTTACCGGCGTGCTGACCGTCTCCTGGCGATGGCCGGAAATTCATGATGCGCTGATGCCTGCGTGGCTGAGCAACCTGTTGTACCCGATCAGCAAGACTGACTTGTCGCCGGTGCGGTTGCTGCACTTTCTGGCGCTGGCGTATGTCACGGCGAAGCTGTTGCCCGATACTGGCTGGACGCAAAACTGGCTGGCGCAGCAAAGTTGTCGCATGGGGCGTTATTCGCTGGAAATCTTTTGCCTCGGCGTGTTGTTGGCGCCGTTGGCGGACATGGTCAATGCCATGACCGACGATGCGTTTGCCATGCAGATATTCACCGCCTTGGTGGGGGCGGGGTTGATGGCGTTGTTGGGGGCCTGGCTGGAGTTCAATAAACGGTTGAACCAGCCGGTCAACAGGTCGCAGCGTTCGGTAGCTGAACGGATCCCGCTGTAGGAGCTGGCTTGCCAGCGATGGCGGCCTGACAGCCGACCAATCTCTTGCTGGTGTACATATCCGTTTCTGCGGTAACGGCCTCTAATGGTTTCGCCCTTACGGCGAGTCACTTGGAAGAGCCCCAAGTAACCAAGGGCTCTTGCCCCTTTCGTTCGGTGCCTCGCTAATGCTCGGCATGCCCTCGCTCCGGTCCTGCTCCGTGGGCCCGCCGCCATCGGCCATCCCTGGCCGGGGGCGGCTAACCCGGCATCCATGCCGGGTTGCCCACTACGCAGAACCTCCACTCGGCCTCTCGAGGGGGCGCTCAGATCAAAAGCTGAAGGCGAGCTAACGCTCGGCCTGATGAGTGGTGGAAATCAAAAGCGCACGCAGATCCCTGTAGGAGCCGGCTTGCCGGCGAAAAACGTCCGGACAACGCGTTTATTCAGACAGCCCGCGTTATCGTTGACGTCCATCGCCGGCAAGCCGGCTCCTACAAGGGAAATGCGTATGTGTTTAGATAAATACGATCAACTGTAGGAGCCGGCTTGCTGCGGGCGGCGTTCCGACGATAGCGGTGGGTCAGTCGACGTTTGTATTGGCCGGACGGACGCTATCGCCAGCAAGCCGGCTCCTACAGGGGAATGCGTACGCTCATTGAGACAGGTCGGCTGGCAGGCCGCCTCGTTTTTGCTTTGCTTTGCTTTGGCTTTTGATTTTGATCTGCCCCGTCGGGAGGCCGAGTGGAGGTTCTGCGCAGTGGGCAACCCGGCATGGATGCCGGGTTAGCCGCCCCCGGCCAGGGATGGCCGATGGCGGCGGGCCCACGGAGCAGGACCGGAGCGAGGGCATGGCGAGCATT
>NZ_JAGYFZ010000049.1:0-43521 GCF_019946675.1 Pseudomonas sp. BF-B-15 | reverse complement strand
CTTCTCAAGAATGCCGTCACCAATCAACAGGTATCAGTCGATGTACTCAAACAACTTCACAATCTTCTGCACGCCGGAAACACCCTGCACCAGATTGGTCGCCTGGGCGGCTTCCTGCTTGGTCAGCAGACCCAGCAAATAGACGATGCCGTTTTCAGTGACAACCTTGATGCGCGAGCCCGGGATGTTCGGATCGGTGAGCATCTGGGTCTTGATCTTGGAGGTCAGCCAGGTGTCGTTCTGGCGGGCGAGGAAGCCGGAAGGCGGCAGCACCTGCAGTTCGTTGTGCACCGTTTTCACGCGCTGCACGGCGGCAGCGGCCTGTTCGGCCTTGGCCTTGAGGTCGGCGCGCGGCGTTTGGCCGGCGAGCAGTACGACGCCGTTGAAGCTGGTGACGACGATGTGCGAATCGTTGTCCAGGGCCGGGTCGGCCTTGGCGATGTTCACGCCGACTTTGGTGTCGATCAGAGAGTCGTCGATCTTGCTGCCTAAGGTGCGTGTGCCGCGATCATCATCGATCGGCGCTTCACGGCTGGCATTCACCACCGAGGTGCAGCCGCTGATGCCGAGGCACAGGGTCAAGGCCAGAAGGCCTAGGCGATTAGGGGTCATTCTTCACTCCCGAACAGTTGGCTGTCGATCAAGTCGCAAAGGCAATGGATCGCCAGCAGGTGGACTTCCTGAATACGTGCGGTGACGTTGGCCGGTACGCGAATCTCGACGTCCTCGGGCAATAGCAGCGACGCCATGCCGCCGCCATCGCGGCCCGTCAATGCTACGACAATCATTTCGCGATCATGTGCGGCCTGGATCGCTTGAATAATGTTCGCCGAGTTGCCGCTGGTGGAAATCGCCAGCAGTACGTCGCCCGGCTGGCCGAGCGCGCGGATCTGCTTGGAGAAGATTTCGTTGTAGCTGTAGTCGTTGGCGATCGAGGTGATCGTCGAACTGTCGGTGGTCAACGCGATGGCCGGCAGGCTCGGACGCTCACGTTCAAAGCGGTTGAGCAGCTCGGACGAGAAATGCTGGGCATCGCCCGCGGAACCGCCGTTGCCGCAGGAGAGCATTTTGCCCTCGTTGAGCAGGGCGTTGACCATCACTTGGCTGGCTTGCTCGATGTGCGGTGCAAGTACGTCCATCGCCATTTGCTTGGTGTCGATACTGGCCTGAAAAAGCTGGCGAATTCGGGATTGCATGTCCATCTGTGTGACCTTAATTAGCGCGGCTACTCGGCACATGAATGTGCAGCCCGCAAAGCAAAGAGCAAAATTGTCGGGTGAAAGTGTCCGGTTCGGGACGCACGCGATCAGCTGTCGAAGGCATTCTGCAGCCAGTTCAACTGATCGGGGCTGCTGTCGATGGCAACCACGTCGAAACGGCAAGGGGAATTGGCCCAACGCGACTCGCGCTGAAGAAAATACTGCGCGGCAAAAATCAGTTTCTGCCGTTTGCGCTCATCGATGCTATCGAGCGCGCCACCCCATTGAGTGTTTTTTCTGTAGCGAACTTCAACGAATACTACTGTATCGCCATCAAGCATGACCAGATCAAGCTCGCCGCGTTTACACAACCAGTTCTGCGCCAGCAGGCGCAGACCCTGTTGTTGCAGATGCTCGAGCGCATGGCGCTCGGCATCTTTACCGCTTTGCTGGCGTGACCGGTCAGGCATCAGCGCGGGGTGTCCGGCAGGCGTTGAACCTGGCCGTTGGCGAACTGTGCCCACGGCAACTGGCGCACGACGCGCTGGTTCTGAGTCATGCCTAGGCTGCCCGATTGACCTTCGATGCGGCTGTCCGGCAGCGCCTTGAGTTGCCCCAGGCGCGGAGCCAGGCGGTAGGCGTCAACGCCCATCGCATACAAGCGACCCAGGCTGCCGGCGGCTTGTGGCCATTGTGTGGTCACTTGCTTGCGCAGCGGATCATTGGCGTCCAGCAACCATGGGGTTTCGCAGAAGCGAATGCCGTTCATGTCGTTGTACTGGTTCACGTCGCCGCTGGCACTGAATACGTGGGACGTGGCGTAAACCGGCACATCGCCTGCGTATTGGAAGTTCAGGGTCGGTTTGATCTGCTGGGCTTGCTGAGGTGTGGCGGCCAGGAAGATGAATTCGATGTCCTGGCGACGCGAAGGCTGGGCAGCGACCTGCGAACCGACGGTGCTTTGCAGGCTCTTGGCACGACCTTCGCTCTGGCGCAGCTGGAACATGTCGGCAATCTGCTGGGCCAGTTGCACTGGCTGATCAACGCGCTCGGTGGCAACGATGCTGCCGCCGTTTGCCTGCCAGTCCTGGCTGAACGCTCGGAGTACGCGGTCGCCCCATTCGCCTTTTGGCACCATGATCGCGGCGCGATGCAGGCCATCGGCGCGAGCGCGACGGGACACTTCGCGGGCTTCGTCTTCAGCGGCAAGACCGAACTGGAACAACTGGGCCGGGCCTTGTTCGCCTTCGCTGTAGTTCAGCGCCAGGGTCGTGATCGGCAGTTGTGGGCGAGTGCTGAGCTGTTTGACCAGTGGTTTTTCCAGCGGGCCGACGACCAGTTGCACGCCATCGGCCTGAGCCTTGCGATAGAACTCGTCAAGGGAAGTCAGGCGCGAGCTGTCATAGAACTCGATGGCAGGCGGCTTCTGGCCGGCCTGTTGAGCCTGGTAGTGCGCTGCCATGAAACCTTCGCGAAGCGCTTTGCCGACCGATGCCAGCGGGCCGTCTTGCGGCAGCAGCAGGGCGATCTTGCTCAGAGGCTGGCTGGCCAGTTCCTTGAGTTTGGTCAGTGACAGCGGCAACTGAATGGCGGCCGGGTGTTTAGGGTTCTGGGCGCGCCAGTTGTCGATCGCAGCTTGTTGTTGCTCAAGCGTGCCGGCCGTTTTAACCGCCAGCGCCAGGCCCATCCAGCCACCGAGGTCGTCCTTGGTGGTTGGTTGCAATTGGTCGGTTGGCAGCGAAGCGATCAGGGTCCAGATCGCTTCGTGGTTTTTGCCTGCCGCTTCACCGCTCAACATCGGCGCGATGAAAATACGCTCCCGTGCGGCGGCGAGGGTCTGGCCATCGGCCTCAAGGGCACGAGCGTGCACGGTGCCGGTGCGAATCTGTTGTTCCTCCGGCAATTCACCCAGGCGTTGCAGGCTTGGATGGCTCAAAGCGGTCAGCGCCGCTTTCGGCTGATTGCGGGTCATGGCCAGTTCGGCCGCCAGCGTGTTGGCGAAGACCTGTTGGCCTGGCTTGAGTTGCTCGACCGGCACTTGTTGCAGGATTTGCGCGGACTGGCCGGCATTGCCTTGGCGATAAGCGAGGTCGGCCGCGCTCAGGCGAAACAGCGCGGCTTGTTCCGGCGTTTTGCTTTTGGCGGCCTGATCGAGCAGTTGCTCGATACTGGCATCCGGGGTCCGTGGAAGTTCGCCAAGGCTGGAAGAGGGCGAGCTGGCGCAAGCCGCCAGCAAGGCAGCGAGGCAGAGGGCAGTGAACAGCCGCAGGCAAGCGATCATGTAGTGTTCCTGATACTCGATCAAATAAGCGTGGAATTGTACCCAAGCACTGGCCGGGGCGCGATGCTACTGGCGTGAATCGATCAATTTAGCTCGTACAAATGTTGCAGCACTGCACCGTAGCCTGAAAAACCCGGGGTTGCTTGCGCGTATCGCAATCGTCGCTACGCGCTACAATGGCGGCTTTTACCGATCATGAGGTGTGCGCTTTGACTGCTCCAGGTGCTTTGAATTCCGCTGCTGGCTCGCTTTATGTGGTGGCGACGCCCATCGGCAACCTGGACGACATCAGTGCGCGCGCGCTGAAGATCCTGCGCGAAGTGGCATTGATCGCTGCCGAAGACACCCGTCACTCCCAGCGGTTGATGCAGCATTTCGGCATCCCCACGCCGCTGGCGGCTTGCCACGAGCACAACGAGCGGGATGAAGGTAGCCGCTTTATTACCCGCCTGCTTGCCGGTGACGATGTGGCGCTGATCTCCGACGCCGGGACGCCGTTGATCTCCGATCCGGGTTATCACCTGGTGCGTCAGGCCCGTGCGGCCGGAATCAATGTCGTGCCGGTCCCGGGGGCTTGTGCATTGATTGCGGCGCTGTCGGCGGCGGGTTTGCCGTCGGACCGTTTTATCTTCGAAGGCTTCCTGCCGGCCAAGGCGGTCGGTCGTCGGGCTCGTCTGGAGTTGGTAAAGGAAGAGCCGCGCACGCTGATTTTCTACGAGGCCCCGCACCGGATCCTGGAATGCCTGCAAGACATGGAGCTGGTCTTCGGTGGCGAGCGTCTGGCGTTGCTGGCGCGCGAACTGACCAAAACCTTCGAAACCCTGAAAGGCCTGCCATTGGCCGAGCTGCGCGAGTTTGTCGAGTCGGACAGCAATCAGCAGCGCGGTGAGTGTGTGGTGTTGGTGGCGGGCTGGTCTGCCCCCGAGACGGAGGATGCCGTCAGCAGTGAAGCCATGCGCATCCTCAATCTGTTGCTCGAAGAAATGCCACTCAAGCGGGCCGCAGCATTGGCCGCGCAAATTACCGGCGAACGCAAGAATGTCCTGTATCAGGTCGCGCTGGATAAGCAGAAGGGCGAGTAAATCCCGACGTGCAGGCGTGGCTGATGGCGTTTAACGCTTGTTCTTCGGCCGCTCTGCCGTTAACCTTCGCGGCGGAGAGTCGATCGGACAGTCGCTGCCCTCTATGAAAATTAGGGGGGGGAGGAAAGTCCGGGCTCCATAGGGCGAAGTGCCAGGTAATGCCTGGGAGGCGTGAGCCTACGGAAAGTGCCACAGAAAATAACCGCCTAAGCGCTTCGGCGCCGGTAAGGGTGAAAAGGTGCGGTAAGAGCGCACCGCACGTCTGGCAACAGTTCGTGGCTAGGTAAACCCCACTTGGAGCAAGACCAAATAGGGTCCCAAGGCGTGGCCCGCGCTGGGACCGGGTAGGTTGCTAAAGATGTCCAGTGATGGCCATCGTAGACGAATGACTGTTCAAGACAGAACCCGGCTTACAGATCGACTCTCCACCTTTTTCCCTCCCTGTTTGAATCGTTGAGCAGGGCGCTCGTAATGGCAATTTCCCTCCTGCACAATCAATCGCATAACCTCTTTTGTAATACCGAAAAAATCTTACTCTTAACAAACTACTTTAACTTCTGAACGCAGCCTTCTGTGCTGATTCAAGTTATCGAGCAAATTCATCCGCCAGATTGCCGTTACCCCTCCCAATACGCTCCTAAATCTCAGTTCTGTAAGGGTTTTCCTTTAATCCGCGCCTTGACGGTGCGGTGGCCGCATTCCTATAGTGTGCGCAAGTGGTGGAAAGTGGCATGAAGTGGGTTTTTTGAACGCAAAACGCTAATATTTGGAGAAACGCTGACGTGTTTCGCGGAGCTAACGCTATCAGTCTCGACGCAAAGGGCCGTCTCGCCATGCCGAGCCGGTACCGTGACGAGCTCGTTTCGCGTAGTTCCGGTCAGTTAATCGTCACAATTGATGCCGTTGATCCGTGTTTGTGTGTTTACCCCCTCGATGAGTGGGAAATTATTGAAACCAAACTGCGCGCACTGCCTTCGCTTCGCGAAGAGAACCGCCGCCTGCAACGTTTACTGATTGGTAATGCCGTCGACCTCGAGCTCGATGGCAGTGGTCGTTTCCTGGTTCCGCCGCGTCTTCGTGAATATGCCCGACTGGATAAGCGCGCGATGCTGGTAGGCCAACTGAACAAGTTCCAATTGTGGGACGAGGATGCCTGGGATGCGGTTTCTGCCGCTGACCTGGCTGCTATTCAACAACCGGGCGCCATGCCTGATGAACTGCGTGATTTGATCCTGTGACTATTGATAGCGGCTTTAACCACATCACCGTACTGCTTGACGAAGCCGTCGAGGCTCTCGCCGTACGTCCTGATGGCTGCTATCTGGACGGCACGTTCGGGCGCGGCGGACACAGCCGGTTGATCCTCAGCCAGCTTGGTCCCGAGGGTCGGTTGCTGGGATTCGACAAGGATCCTCAAGCGATTGCCACCGGGCAGACGCTAGCGGCCGAAGACGGCCGCTTTGTCGTTGTGCAGCGCAGCTTTGCCGAGCTCGGTTCGGAAGTCGCCGAACGCGGTCTGGCCGGCAAGGTCAGCGGCGTTCTGCTTGACCTGGGCGTGTCTTCGCCACAGCTCGACGACCCTGAGCGCGGTTTCAGTTTCCTCAATGATGGCCCGCTGGACATGCGCATGGACCCGTCCCGCGGGATCAGCGCTGCCGAATTCGTCAACACCGCGCCGGTGGAAGAAATCGCCCGGGTGTTCAAGGAATACGGCGAAGAACGTTTCTCTGGCCGCATGGCCCGTGCCGTAGCCGAGCGTCGCGACATCAAGCCGTTCGAACGCACCGGCGATCTGGCTGAAGTCCTGAAAGTCGCCAACCCGGCATGGGAAAAGGGCAAGAACCCTGCGACCCGTGCATTCCAGGGCCTGCGTATTCACGTCAACAACGAACTGGGCGATCTGGAAGCCGGCCTTGAAGCTGCGCTGGAATCCCTGGAAATCGGTGGCCGCCTGGTGGTCATCAGTTTTCACTCGCTGGAAGACCGCATCGTCAAACTGTTCATGCGCAAACTGGTGAAAGGCGAAGCCGACAACCTGCCGCGCAACCTGCCGGTCCGTCACGTCGCGTTCGAACCGAAAATCAAAATCCATGGCAAAGCGCAGTCCGCCTCCGAGGCCGAACTCAAAGCCAACCCACGTTCCCGTAGCGCCGTCATGCGCGTGGCGGAGAAGCTGCGGTGAGCAAGCTTTTCGCCAAGCCACTTCCCGGCGGAAGCTTTTTCATGCTGCTGCTGTTTGTTGGCGTGCTCGTGTCGGCCATCGGCGTGTCGTACAGCGCCCACTGGAACCGTCAGCTGTTGAACTCGCTTTACAACGAGTTGAGCGTGCGCGACAAGGCGCAGGCGGAATGGGGCCGGTTGATTCTCGAGCAGAGCACCTGGACGGCGCACAGCCGCATCGAAGTCCTGGCCACCGAGCAACTGAAGATGCACATTCCTGGCGCCGCTGACGTGCAGATGGTGGCGCCATGATGAAACTCGAAGGCGCACTCTTTCCATGGCGGTTTCGCCTGGTGGTGGGTTTGCTCGGCGTCATGGTCGCGGCAATTTGCTGGCGCATCATTGACCTGCAAGTGGTCGACCGTGCCTTCCTGAAAGGCCAGGGCGACGCGCGCAGCGTTCGTCATATTCCGATTCCGGCTCACCGTGGTCTGATCACCGACCGTAACGGCGAGCCTTTGGCTGTCAGTACTCCGGTCACCACGCTGTGGGCCAACGCCAAGGAAATGCAAACGGCCAAAGAGAAGTGGCCAGCATTGGCGGCCGCGTTGGGTCAGGATCCGAAAGCCCTCGCCGAACGTCTCGAAGCGCAGGCTAATAAAGAATTTATCTATCTGGTGCGCGGGCTGACGCCTGAGCAAGGCCAGTCCGTGCTCGACCTGAAAGTGCCGGGCGTCTACGGCATCGAGGAATTCCGCCGTTTCTACCCGGCCGGTGAAGTGACTGCTCATATGGTCGGCTTTACCGACATTGATGACCACGGTCGTGAAGGTGTCGAGCTGGCCTATGACGAATGGCTCGCCGGTGTCCCTGGCAAGCGGCAGGTCATCAAGGACCGGCGCGGTCGACTTATCAAAGATGTTCAGGTGACCAAAAACGCCAAGGCCGGTAAGCCCTTGGCGTTGTCCATTGACCTGCGTCTGCAATACCTGGCCAACCGCGAGCTGCGCAACGCGATCATCGAGAACGGCGCGAAGGCCGGCAGCCTGGTGATCATGGACGTGAAGACCGGCGAGATCCTCGCCATGGTCAACCAGCCGACCTACAACCCGAACAACCGTCGCAACCTGCAACCGGCGATGATGCGTAACCGCGCAATGATCGACGTGTTCGAACCGGGTTCGACCATGAAAGCGATCTCCATGAGTGCCGCAATCGAAACCGGCCGCTGGAAACCGACCGACACCGTCGAGGTTTACCCGGGCAGCCTGCAGATTGGCAAGTACACCATCAAGGACGTATCCAAGACTGAAGGCCCGGTACTCGACCTGACCGGCATTCTGATCAACTCCAGTAACGTCGGCATGAGCAAGGTCGCGTTCGATATCGGCGGCGAAACCATTTTCCGCCTGGCGCAGAAAGTCGGCCTCGGCCAAGACACCGGCCTGGGTTTCCCGGGCGAACGCGTGGGCAACCTGCCGAACTACCGCGAATGGCGCAAGGCTGAAACCGCCACGCTGTCCTATGGCTACGGTATTTCCGTGACCGCGATCCAGTTGGTCCACGCCTTCTCGGCCCTGGCCAACAACGGTCGCCTCGCGCCACTGACCCTGATCAAGACCGACAAGGCGCCGCAAACCACGCAAGTGCTGCCGGAAGCCGTGGCGAAAACCATGCAAACCATGCTGCAACAAGTGATCGAAGCACCGCGCGGTGTATTCCGTGCGCAAGTGCCGGCGTATCACGTCGGCGGCAAGTCCGGTACGGCGCGTAAAACGTCGGTCGGCACCAAAGGCTATGCCGAGAACTCCTACCGCTCGCTGTTCGCAGGCTTCGGCCCGATGAGCGATCCGCGATACGCCATCGTGGTGGTGATCGATGAACCGACCAAAGCCGGCTATTTCGGTGGCCTGGTATCGGCGCCGGTGTTCAGCAAAGTGATGTCCGGGACCCTGCGCCTGATGAACGTCACGCCGGACAACCTGCCGCCGGTGCAGCAAGCCAACGCAACACCGGTTGTTCCGCTGAAAGCCAATGGAGGGCGCGGCTGATGTCTCTGAGCCTGAACAAGATTTTCGCCCACGCTGGCCGCGATCTGTTGATCCGCGAACTGACACTGGACAGCCGCAATGTGCGGGCTGGCGATCTGTTTCTTGCCGTTCCTGGCGGCAAGTTCGACGGTCGAGCGCACATTGCCGACGCCTTGCAGCGCGGTGCTGCAGCCGTGGCGTATGAAGTCGAAGGCGCAACCGTGCTGCCGATCACCGACGTGCCACTGATTCCGGTCAAAGGCCTGGCGGCGCAGCTGTCCGATATCGCCGGGCGTTTCTACGGTGAACCGAGCCGCCACCTGAACCTGGTCGGCGTGACCGGCACCAACGGCAAAACCAGCGTGACCCAATTGGTTGCGCAAGCACTGGATTTGCTCGGCCAGCATTGCGGCATTGTCGGCACACTGGGTACCGGTTTCTATGGCGCGCTGGAAAGCGGCCTGCACACCACGCCGAACCCGATCGCCGTGCAAGCGACCCTCGCTGACCTGAAAAAGGCCGGCGCCAAAGCCGTGGCCATGGAAGTGTCTTCCCATGGTCTGGATCAGGGCCGTGTAACGGCATTGGCGTTTGATGTGGCGGTGATGACCAATCTGTCCCGCGATCATCTGGATTACCACGGCACCATGCAGGCCTACGGCGAAGCCAAGGCCAAGCTGTTCGACTGGAACGATCTGAAATGTCGGGTGGTGAACCTCGACGACGATTTCGGCCGGCAACTGGCTGCTGAAAAACGTGAGTCGCGCTTGATCACCTATAGCCTGCTCGACAGCAGCGCCTACCTGTTTTGCCGCGAAGCGCAGTTCGACGACGAAGGCGTGCGCGCCACGTTGGTCACGCCGCAAGGCGAGCATCATCTGCGCAGCACCTTGCTTGGTCGCTTCAACCTGAGCAACGTCCTGGCAGCGGTCGGTGCCTTGCTCGGTCTCGACTACGCGCTGGACGAAATCCTCAAGGTCCTGCCGAAACTCGAAGGCCCGGCCGGTCGCATGCAGCGCCTGGGCGGCGGTACTCAACCGCTGGTGGTGGTCGATTACGCCCACACCCCGGATGCGCTGGAAAAAGTATTGATGGCCCTGCGTCCGCACGCCAAAGGTCGCTTGCTGTGCCTGTTCGGCTGCGGCGGTGATCGCGATCGCGGCAAGCGCCCGCTGATGGCTGAAGTGGTCGAACGTCTTGCTGACGGCGTGCTGGTCACCGATGACAATCCGCGCACCGAAGACCCTGCAGTGATTTTCGATGACATCCGCGCCGGTTTCACCAACGTGGATAAGGTGACGTTCGTCGCCGGTCGTGGTCAGGCCATTGCGCAATTGATCGCCAGTGCTTCGGTGGATGACGTGATTGTCCTGGCCGGTAAAGGTCACGAGGACTATCAGGAAATCAACGGCCAGCGTCATGACTTCTCTGATCTGGTCGAGGCTGATCGCGCACTGACCGCGTGGGAGGTGGCTCATGCTTAAACACTTGAAACTGAGCGAACTGACCGGCGCGCTGAATGGCCGCATGATCATCGCCGATGCCACGTTCGATGGCGTCAGCATCGACAGCCGTGCGATCAAGCCGGGCCAACTGTTTATTGCCTTGACTGGCCCGCGTTTCGACGGCCATGACTACCTGAACGACGTGGCGAACAAAGGCGCGGTGGCTGCCCTGGTCGAGCGCGAAGTGCCCGACAGTGGGCTGCCGCAATTGCTGGTCAAGGACGCCCGTCAGGCCCTTGGCCAACTGGGTGCGATGAACCGTGCTGCGTTTATTCACCCAGTCGCCGCCATCACCGGCTCCAGCGGCAAGACCACGGTCAAGGAAATGCTTGCGAGCATCCTGCGCACACGCGGTCCGGTGTTGGCGACCCGTGGCAACCTGAACAATGATCTCGGCGTGCCGCTGACCTTGCTTGAACTCGCGCCGGAACATACCGCCGCGGTGATCGAGCTGGGTGCTTCGCGGCTCGGCGAAATTGCCTACACCGTTGGCATGACCAAGCCCCACGTGGCCGTGCTCAACAACGCAGGGACCGCCCACGTCGGCGAGTTCGGCGGGCCGGAAAAAATCGTGGAAGCCAAGGGCGAGATTATTGAAGGGCTGGCGGCCGATGGCATCGCCGTGCTCAATCTTGACGACAAGGCCTTCGACATCTGGAAGACCCGCGCCGCCGGTCGCAAAGTGCTGACCTTTGCCCTGAGCAACGTCAGCGCCGACTTCTACGCCAGCGATCTGGACCGCGATGCTCGCGGTTGCCCGGCGTTCAATCTGCACAGCCCTGACGGTGTGGAGCGCGTTCAACTGAACCTGCTCGGCACCCATAACGTCGCCAATGCCATGGCCGCCGCCGCTGCCGCGCACGCCTTGGGCGTGTCGCTGTCCGGCATCGCCACCGGCCTCGGCGCGGTGCAGCCGGTCAAGGGCCGTACCGTCGCGCAACTGGCCAGCAATGGCATGCGCGTGATCGATGACACTTACAACGCGAACCCCACCTCGATGTGCGCGGCCGTTGATATACTCGCCGGCTTTTCCGGCCGCACCGTTCTGGTGCTCGGGGATATCGGCGAGTTGGGCGACTGGGCGGAGCAGGGGCACCGCGACGTGGGCGAGTATGCCCGTGGCAAGGTTTCTGCGCTTTACGCGGTCGGGCCGTTGATGACTCACGCCGTAAACGCTTTTGGCGAGCAGGCTTATCACTTCACCACTCAGGCTGAACTGATCAAGGCCCTCGGCGCCGAGCAAGACACAAACACCACCATTTTGATCAAGGGCTCGCGCAGCGCTGCGATGGAAAACATCGTTGCCGCTTTGTGCGGGTCCAGTCTGGAGAAACATTAATGCTGCTGCTGCTAGCGGAGTATCTGCAACAGTTCTACAAAGGCTTCGCGGTCTTTCAGTACCTGACCCTGCGCGGGATTCTCGGTGTGCTGACCGCGCTGGTTTTGTCGCTGTGCTATGGCCCGTGGATGATCCGCACGTTGCAGAACCGTCAGATCGGTCAATCCGTTCGTAACGACGGCCCGCAATCGCACCTGTCCAAATCCGGCACCCCGACCATGGGTGGCGCGCTGATCCTGTCGTCCATCGGCGTCAGCACCTTGCTCTGGGCTGACCTGAGCAACCGCTATGTGTGGACCGTGTTGCTGGTGACGTTGCTGTTCGGTGCCATCGGCTGGGTCGATGACTATCGCAAGGTCATCGAGAAAAACTCCAAAGGCCTGCCGAGCCGCTGGAAGTATTTCTGGCAGTCGGTGTTTGGTCTCGGCGCGGCGATCTTCCTCTATATGACCGCCGCGACGCCGGTCGAAACCACCCTGATCCTGCCAATGCTCAAGGACTACAGCATTCCGCTGGGCGCAGGTTTCATCGTGCTGACTTACTTCGTGATCGTCGGTTCGAGCAACGCGGTCAACCTGACCGACGGCCTCGACGGCCTGGCGATCATGCCGACCGTGATGGTCGGTGGTGGTCTGGGGATCTTCTGCTACCTGTCGGGTAACGTGAAATTCGCCGAATACCTGCTGATCCCGTACGTACCCGGCGCCGGTGAACTGATCGTGTTCTGCGGTGCGTTGATCGGTGCGGGCCTCGGCTTCCTCTGGTTCAACACCTACCCGGCACAAGTCTTCATGGGCGACGTCGGCGCGCTGGCGCTGGGCGCGGCCCTGGGCACCATCGCGGTGATCGTTCGCCAGGAAATCGTCCTGTTCATCATGGGCGGCGTGTTCGTGATGGAGACCCTGTCAGTCGTCATTCAGGTTGCTTCCTTCAAACTGACCGGTCGCCGTGTGTTCCGCATGGCACCGATTCACCACCACTTTGAACTCAAGGGCTGGCCCGAGCCGCGTGTGATCGTCCGTTTCTGGATCATCACCGTGATTCTCGTGCTGGTCGGCCTTGCCACCCTGAAGCTGAGGTAGAAACTCGTGTCTCTGATCGCTTCTGACCACTTCCGCATCGTTGTCGGCCTCGGCAAGAGCGGCATGTCCCTGGTTCGCTTCCTGGCGAACCGGGGCACGTCGTTTGCCGTGGCCGATACGCGGGAAAATCCACCGGAACTGGCCACGCTCAAGCGTGACTATCCGCACGTGGAAGTGCGTTGTGGCGAGCTGGACGTCGAATTCCTGTGCCGCGCCGATGAGCTCTATGTGAGCCCCGGCCTGGCGCTGGCGACCCCGGCCCTGCAGGCTGCCGCCGCTCGTGGCGTGAAGCTGTCCGGCGACATCGAGCTGTTCGCGCGTAACTCGAAGGCGCCGATTGTCGCCATCAGCGGCTCCAATGCGAAAAGCACCGTGACCACGCTGGTGGGCGAGATGGCGGCTGCGGCCGGCAAGCGCGTCGCTGTCGGCGGCAACCTCGGTACGCCGGCGCTGGACCTGCTTCGCGATGACATCGAGTTGTACGTGATGGAACTGTCGAGCTTCCAGCTCGAAACCACCGACCAGCTCAACGCCGAAGTGGCGACCGTGCTCAACGTCAGCGAAGACCACATGGACCGCTACAGCGGCCTGCCGGCCTATCACCTGGCCAAGCACCGGATTTTCCGTGGCGCCAAGCAGTTCGTGGTCAACCGTCAGGACGCCCTGAGCCGTCCGTTGATGGGCGAAGGTCAGCCCTGCTGGACCTTCGGTTTGAGCAAACCCGATTTCAAGGCGTTTGGTATCCGCGAAGAAGACGGCGAGAAATACCTCGCCTTCGAATTCCAGAACCTGATGCCGGTGCGCGAGCTGAAAATTCGCGGCGCCCACAATCAGTCGAATGCCCTGGCAGCGCTGGCCCTGGGCCACGCGGTCGGCCTGCCGTTCGACGCCATGCTGTCGAGCCTGCGCACGTTCGCCGGTCTCGAACATCGCTGCCAGTGGGTTCGTGACCTGGACGGCGTGAGCTACTACAACGATTCCAAAGCCACCAACGTCGGCGCCGCACTGGCCGCCATCGAAGGCCTGGGCGCGGACATCGACGGCAAGGTCGTGCTGATCGCCGGTGGCGACGGCAAGGGTGCCGAGTTCAATGATCTGCGTGATCCGGTGGCGGCCAACTGCCGCGCCGTGATCCTGATGGGCCGCGACTCCGACAAGATCGGTGAGGCCATTGGCGACGCCGTGCCGCTGATCCGCGCTGCTTCGCTGGTCGAAGCGGTGGAGCAATGCCGCGCCGCTGCGCAACCGGGCGACGTGGTGTTGTTGTCGCCGGCCTGTGCCAGCTTCGACATGTTCAAGAATTACGAAGACCGTGGTCACCAGTTCGTCCAGGCAGTGGAGGATCTGGCATGAGCCTGCTCAATATCATCAAGCCGTTTCCTTCGCCGCTCATCACCGGGCGCGGCATCGACCTCGATTTTCCGATGCTCGCCGGTTGCCTGGCCTTGCTCGGCCTCGGGCTGGTCATGATCGCCTCGGCCTCGACCGAAGTGGGCGCCGTGCAGTCGGGCAGTGCCCTGTACTACATGACTCGCCACTTGATCTACGTGGTGCTGGGCCTGTCTGCCTGCATCGTTACCATGATGATTCCGATCGCCACCTGGCAACGCCTGGGCTGGCTGATGCTGATCGGTGCGTTCGGCTTGCTGGTGATGGTGATCATTCCGGGGATCGGCCGTGAAGTGAACGGTTCGATGCGCTGGATCGGTTTCAGTTTCTTCAACGTTCAGCCTTCCGAGATTGCCAAGGTGTTCGTGGTGATCTACCTCGCCGGTTATCTGGTGCGTCGCCAGAAAGAAGTGCGTGAAAGCTGGATGGGTTTCTTCAAGCCGTTCATCGTACTGCTGCCGATGGCGGGGCTGTTGCTGATGGAGCCGGACTTCGGTGCCACCGTCGTGATGATGGGCGCGGCTGCGGCGATGCTGTTCCTTGGCGGGGTCGGGCTGTTCCGGTTCTCGTTGATGGTGGTCCTGGCGGTTGCGGCGGTGGTGTTGTTGATTCAGGTGCAGCCATACCGGATGGCGCGTCTGACCAACTTTGCCGACCCGTGGGCCGACCAGTTCGGCGCCGGTTATCAGTTGTCGCAAGCATTGATCGCGTTCGGTCGCGGTGAGTGGCTGGGCGTAGGCCTGGGCAACAGCGTGCAGAAACAGTTCTACCTGCCGGAAGCCCACACCGACTTCGTGTTCTCGGTTCTGGCCGAAGAGCTGGGTGCCGTGGGTTCCCTGTGCACCGTGGCGCTGTTCGTCTTTGTCTGTATTCGCGGCATGTACATCGGTTATTGGGCCGAGAAGGCCAAGCAGTTCTTTGCTGCCTATATTGCGTACGGTCTGTCGTTCCTGTGGATTGGTCAGTTCCTGATCAATATCGGGGTGAACGTCGGCCTGCTGCCAACCAAAGGCCTGACCTTGCCGTTCCTCAGTTATGGCGGCAGCTCGCTGGTGATCTGCTGTGCCTGTCTCGGCTTGTTGCTGCGCATTGAGTGGGAGAGTCGAACCCACCTGGGCAGTGAGGAGATGGAGTTCCATGAGAGCGACTTCGCCGAGGAGCCGACCCATGGGCG
Organism: Pseudomonas sp. BF-B-15; assembly: GCF_019946675.1. NCBI lineage: Bacteria > Pseudomonadati > Pseudomonadota > Gammaproteobacteria > Pseudomonadales > Pseudomonadaceae > Pseudomonas > Pseudomonas sp. BF-B-15. The sequence continues at coordinate 28,280 of NZ_JAGYFZ010000049.1, read as the reverse complement.
CTAACGTATTGATCATGGCAGGCGGCACCGGCGGACACGTGTTCCCGGCACTGGCTTGCGCTCGCGAGTTCCAGGCCCGTGGTTACACCGTGCATTGGCTTGGCACTCCACGTGGTATCGAAAATGACCTGGTGCCGATGGCCGGCATCGAGCTGCACCGGATCAACGCCAGCGGTCTGCGCGGCAAGGGCAAGTTGTCCCTGCTCAAGGCGCCGTTGATGTTGCTCAAATCCGTCTGGCAGGCGCGGGCGATCATTCGCCAGTTGCGGCCGGTGTGCGTGGTCGGTTTCGGTGGTTATGTGACCGGTCCTGGCGGCGTTGCAGCCAAACTGGCCGGTGTGCCGGTGATCGTTCACGAACAGAACGCCGTGGCCGGTACCGCCAATCGGTTGCTGGTGCCGTTGGCCGCCCGAGTCTGTGAAGCGTTCCCCGACACCTTTACCCTGTCGGACAGCCGACGGACCACCGGTAACCCGGTGCGCACCGAGCTGTTCCTCGACACACCGCGACCTGCCCTGGCTGGTCGCAAGGCGCGTTTGCTGATCCTCGGCGGAAGCCTGGGCGCAGAACCGTTGAACAAATTACTGCCTGAAGCCCTGTCGCACGTCGCCCCCGACCTGCGTCCGGACGTGTTCCATCAGGCCGGCAAAAACCACGATGAAGTGACTGCAGAGCGCTATCGCGCGGCTGGCGTCGAGGCGCAAGTGCAGCCTTTCATCAAAGACATGGCCCACGCCTATGGCTGGGCCGACCTGGTGGTGTGCCGCGCAGGCGCGTTGACCATCAGTGAACTGGCTGCCGCCGGTCTGCCCTCGATGCTGGTGCCTTTGCCCCACGCGATCGACGATCACCAGACCCGCAACGCCGATTATTTGGCCCGTGAAGGCGCTGCCTTCCTGATGCCGCAAAGAACGACTGGCGCAGCGGATCTTGCCGCACGCCTGACAGAGGTCCTGATGCAACCACAACGACTCACCGACATGGCCACTGCGGCACGCCGCCTGGCCAAACCCGATGCGACCCGTAACGTGGTCGATACCTGCCTGGAGGTGGCCCATGGTTGAGAATCAGAAAGCCATGCCGCACCCGGAAATGCGCCGCATCCGTCGCATCCACTTCGTCGGTATCGGCGGCGTGGGCATGTGCGGGATCGCCGAAGTGTTGCTGAACCTGGGCTATGAAGTGTCCGGTTCCGACCTGAAAGCTTCGCCGGTCACCGAGCGTCTCGAATCATTCGGCGCCCAGATCTTTATCGGCCACCGTGCCGAGAACGCCGCTGCCGCCGACGTGCTGGTGGTATCGAGCGCGGTGAACACCTCCAACCCGGAAGTCGCCACTGCGCTTGAACGCCGTATTCCGGTGGTGCCGCGTGCCGAGATGCTGGCCGAGCTGATGCGCTATCGCCACGGCATCGCCGTCGCCGGTACACACGGCAAAACCACCACTACCAGTCTGATCGCTTCGGTATTTGCGGCCGGTGGCCTCGACCCGACGTTCGTCATCGGTGGTCGTCTGAATGCCGCGGGCACCAATGCCCAGCTCGGCACCAGCCGCTACCTGATCGCCGAAGCCGACGAAAGCGACGCCAGCTTCCTGCACTTGCAGCCGCTGGTGGCCGTGGTCACCAACATCGACGCCGACCACATGGCGACCTACGACGGTGACTTCAACAAACTGAAGAAAACCTTCGTCGAGTTCCTGCACAACCTGCCGTTCTACGGTCTGGCGGTGGTGTGCCTGGACGATCCGGTGGTGCGTGAAATTCTGCCGCAGGTCAAACGTCCGGTCGTCACGTACGGCTTCGGCGATGACTGCGATGTGCGCGCGATCAATGTGCGTCAGCAGGGCATGCAGACCTTCTTCACCGTGCTGCGTCCTGACCGCGAGCCGCTGGACGTCTCGGTGAACATGCCGGGTAACCACAACGTGCTGAACGCGCTGGCCACCATCTGCATCGCCACTGACGAAGGCGTCAGCGATGAAGCCATCGTCCAGGGCCTGTCCGGGTTCCAGGGTGTCGGCCGACGCTTCCAGGTCTATGGCGAACTGCCGGTCGAAGACGGCAGCGTGATGCTGGTCGACGACTACGGTCACCACCCGACCGAAGTCGCGGCCGTGATCAAGGCCGTGCGTGGTGGCTGGCCGGAGCGCCGTCTGGTGATGGTCTACCAGCCGCACCGTTACAGCCGCACCCGCGACCTGTACGACGATTTCGTCAATGTACTGGCCGACGCCAACGTGCTGTTGCTGATGGAAGTCTATCCGGCCGGCGAAGAGCCGATCCCGGGTGCCGACAGCCGCAAGCTGTGCAACAGCATCCGTCAGCGCGGTCAGCTCGACCCGATCTACATCGAGCGCGGTGTCGATCTCGCGCCTGTCGTCAAGCCGCTGCTGCGTGCCGGCGACATCCTGTTGTGCCAGGGCGCCGGTGATATCGGCGGTCTCGCACCGAAACTGTTGAAGAGTCCGTTGTTCGCTGGCGCCGTTGCCGCGCCAAGCGTGGGGAAGTTGAAATGACTGCTGCTTACGCCAACCTCGTCTCCACTGTCGCGCCGAAAGATTTCGGCCGCGTTGCCGTGCTGTTCGGCGGCAAGAGTGCGGAGCGTGAAGTTTCCCTGAAGTCGGGCAACGCGGTTCTCGCAGCGCTGCAAAGCGCCGGTGTGGACGCGTTCGGTCTCGATGTCGGTGATGACCTGTTGCAGCGTTTGCTCAACGAGAAAATCGACCGCGCGTTCATCATTCTCCACGGTCGTGGCGGTGAAGACGGCAGCATGCAAGGCCTGCTGGAATGCCTGGGCATTCCGTACACCGGCAGCGGCATTCTGGCGTCGGCGCTGGCCATGGACAAGCTGCGCACCAAGCAGGTGTGGCACAGCCTCGGCATTCCGACGCCACGCCACGCGGTACTGAGTTCCGAGGCCGATTGTATTTCGGCGGCGACGGAACTGGGCTTCCCTTTGATCGTCAAACCGGCCCATGAAGGTTCAAGTATCGGGATGGCCAAAGTGACTTCCGCGCCGGAGTTGATCGACGCGTGGAAAGCGGCCAGTACCTACGATTCGCAAGTGTTGGTCGAGCAATGGATTCAAGGTCCGGAGTTCACCATCGCCACCCTGCGTGACCAGGTGTTGCCACCGATTGCCCTGGGCACGACGCACAGTTTCTACGACTACGACGCCAAGTACGTGGCCTCCGATACCCAGTACCGGATCCCGTGCGGCCTCGACAGCAACAAGGAAAAAGAACTGATGGACCTCACGGCGAAAGCCTGTGAGGCGCTGGGTATCGCCGGTTGGGGCAGGGCTGACGTGATGCAGGACGCCGACGGGCAGTTCTGGTTCCTGGAAGTCAACACCGCACCGGGCATGACCGATCACAGTCTGGTCCCGATGGCGGCCCGTGCCGCCGGTCTGGATTTCCAGCAATTGGTCCTGGCGATCCTGGCCGCCAGTGTTGAGGTTCGAGGGTAAGACCATGCAAGGCGCACAGCTCAGACATCAGCCCCCTCCAGCACCCGGCCGCAAGCCGGTGCCGCGGGGTGCCAGCCGAATGGTGGCCAAAGAGCCGATGTCTGCGCGCCTGCCGAAAGCCAATTTTGGTTTTCTGAAAAGCCTGTTCTGGCCGGTGCTGCTGGTCGCACTGGGGTTTGGCACTTACGAAGGCGCACAGCGTTTGCTGCCGTACGCCGACCGGCCAATCACCAAGATCGCGGTGCAGGGCGACCTGAGTTACATCAGCCAGCAAGCGGTGCAGCAGCGAATCGCCCCGTACGTGGCGTCGAGCTTCTTCACCATCGACCTGGCGAGCATGCGCACCGAGCTGGAACAGATGCCATGGATTGCCCACGCCGAAGTACGTCGGGTGTGGCCGGATCAAGTGGTGATCCGCCTGGAAGAACAACTGCCGGTGGCCCGTTGGGGCGATGAATCGCTGTTGAACAACCAGGGGCAGGCGTTCACCCCGCGTGAGCTGGCGAACTACGAACACTTGCCACAGCTGTTCGGCCCACAACGGGCTCAGCAGCAAGTGATGCAGCAATACCAGGTGCTGAGCCAGATGCTCAGGCCGTTGGGCTTCTCGATTGCACGCCTGGAGTTGCGTGAACGAGGCAGCTGGTTCCTGACCACCGGCGCAGGCAGTGCGGGCCCGGGGATCGAACTGCTGCTGGGCCGCGGCAACCTGGTGGAAAAGATGCGCCGCTTCATTGCCATCTACGACAAGACGCTTAAAGAACAGATTACGAACATTGCGCGCATCGATCTGCGCTACGCCAACGGCCTCGCTGTTGGCTGGCGGGAACCTGTAGCGCCTACGACAGCCCAACCCGCTGTCGCGAAGAATTAAGAGAGGCAGGACCCATGGCAAACGTGCAAAGCGGCAAAATGATCGTCGGTCTCGATATCGGCACCTCCAAGGTGGTGGCGCTGGTAGGCGAGGTCTCGGACGACGGCACGCTGGAAATCGTCGGGATCGGCACTCATCCGTCCCGCGGCCTGAAAAAAGGCGTGGTGGTGAACATCGAGTCCACCGTGCAATCGATCCAGCGCGCCATCGAAGAAGCGCAGCTGATGGCCGGTTGCCGAATCCACTCGGCGTTCGTCGGTGTGGCCGGCAATCACATCCGCAGCCTGAACTCCCACGGCATCGTGGCGATTCGTGATCGCGAAGTCAGCTCCGCCGACCTTGAGCGCGTCCTCGACGCTGCCCAGGCTGTGGCAATCCCGGCTGACCAGCGCGTGCTGCACACCCTGCCGCAGGATTACGTGATCGATAACCAGGAAGGCGTACGTGAGCCTCTGGGCATGTCCGGCGTACGTCTGGAAGCCAAGGTCCACGTGGTCACTTGCGCCGTCAACGCCGCACAGAACATTGAAAAATGCGTGCGCCGCTGCGGTCTGGAAATCGACGACATCATTCTCGAGCAACTGGCCTCCGCGTACTCGGTACTGACCGACGACGAGAAAGAGCTGGGCGTGTGCCTGGTGGACATCGGCGGCGGCACCACCGACATCGCGATCTTCACCGAAGGCGCGATCCGTCACACCGCAGTGATCCCGATTGCGGGCGATCAGGTGACCAACGACATCGCCATGGCGTTGCGCACCCCGACCCAGTACGCCGAAGAAATCAAGATTCGCTACGCCTGCGCCCTGGCCAAACTGGCCGGTGCCGGTGAAACCATCAAGGTCCCGAGCGTTGGCGACCGTCCACCGCGCGAGCTGTCCCGCCAGGCCCTGGCCGAAGTGGTCGAGCCGCGTTACGACGAGCTGTTCACGCTGATCCAGGCCGAACTGCGTCGCAGCGGCTACGAAGACCTGATCCCGGCCGGCATCGTGCTGACCGGTGGTACGTCGAAGATGGAAGGCGCGGTCGAACTGGCCGAAGAGATTTTCCACATGCCGGTCCGCCTGGGCGTGCCACATGGCGTGAAGGGTCTCGACGACGTGGTGCGCAACCCGATTTATTCCACCGGCGTCGGCCTGTTGATGTACGGCCTGCAGAAGCAGTCCGACGGGATTTCGTTCTCGGGCATCAGCAGCCGCGACAGCTACAGCAATGACGAACCGAAAGCCGCCTTGCTCGATCGCATCAAGAGCTGGGTACAAGGCAACTTCTGAAGAATTACCGCAGCACCGTTGTAGATACAGGCAGTAGGCGAAAAAACTAGAGAATCAAAGGAGAGGGAAAATGTTCGAACTCGTAGACAACATCCCCGCAAGCCCGGTCATTAAGGTTATCGGTGTTGGCGGAGGCGGCGGCAACGCTGTCAATCACATGGTCAAGAGCAACATTGAAGGCGTTGAATTCATCTGCGCCAACACTGATGCCCAGGCGCTGAAGAGCATCAGTGCGCGGACCATCCTGCAACTGGGCACCAGCGTGACCAAAGGTCTCGGCGCCGGCGCCAACCCTGAAGTAGGTCGTCAGGCCGCTCTCGAAGATCGCGAGCGCATTGCCGAAGTCCTGCAGGGCACCAACATGGTGTTCATCACCACCGGCATGGGCGGCGGTACCGGTACCGGTGCTGCGCCGATCATTGCTGAAGTGGCCAAGGAAATGGGGATCCTCACCGTTGCGGTGGTGACCCGTCCGTTCCCGTTCGAAGGTCGCAAGCGTATGCAACTGGCCGACGAAGGCATCCGCCTGCTGTCGGAAAGCGTCGACTCGTTGATCACCATTCCCAACGAGAAGCTGCTGACCATCCTCGGTAAAGACGCCAGCCTGCTGTCGGCTTTCGCCAAGGCAGACGATGTACTGGCCGGTGCCGTTCGCGGTATCTCCGACATCATCAAGCGTCCGGGCATGATCAACGTCGACTTTGCCGACGTTCGTACCGTGATGAGCGAAATGGGCATGGCGATGATGGGCACTGGCTGCGCCAGCGGTCCGAACCGTGCACGCGAAGCCACCGAAGCGGCCATTCGCAACCCGCTGCTGGAAGACGTGAACCTGCAAGGTGCACGCGGCATCCTGGTGAACATCACCGCCGGTCCTGACCTGTCCCTGGGTGAGTACTCCGACGTGGGTAGCATCATCGAAGCCTTCGCTTCCGAGCACGCGATGGTCAAGGTCGGTACCGTTATCGATCCGGACATGCGCGACGAGCTGCACGTAACAGTCGTTGCCACTGGTCTGGGCGCGAAAATCGAGAAGCCTGTGAAGGTCATCGACAATACCGTTCACACTTCCATGGCGCCGCAACCGCAACAATCGGCTCCCGCTCGTCAGGAAGCTCCAGCGGTGAACTACCGTGACCTGGACCGTCCGACCGTCATGCGCAACCAGGCTCAGGCCGGTGCTGCGACTGCCGCGAAGATGAATCCGCAAGATGATCTGGACTACCTGGACATCCCGGCTTTCCTGCGTCGTCAGGCCGATTAATGGAATGTATCAGGGCTATGAAGGTGATTGGTGTTCAGCAAAGGTCTGGTCTGCTATCATCGCCAGCCTTTGTTGATACCAGTTCGCAATTTGCGCTGAAGCGGCCCAAGCCATGATTAAACAACGCACACTGAAAAATATTATCCGTGCCACCGGTGTAGGTCTGCACTCCGGGGAGAAGGTATACCTGACCCTCAAGCCTGCACCGATCGACACCGGAATCGTCTTTCGCCGTGCCGACCTCGATCCAGTGGTCGAGATCCCGGCTCGTGCTGCCAACGTCGGCGAGACAACTATGTCGACGACGCTGGTCAACGGTGACGTGAAAGTGGACACGGTTGAGCACTTGCTCTCGGCCATGGCCGGCCTGGGCATCGATAACGCCTACGTCGAGCTCTCCGCGTCCGAAGTCCCGATCATGGATGGTAGCGCTGGACCTTTCGTATTCCTGATTCAATCGGCCGGCCTGGAAGAACAGGACGCAGCCAAGAAGTTCATCCGGATCCTGCGGGAAGTGACAGTGGAAGACGGCGACAAGCGCGCCACTTTCGTCCCTTTCGAAGGCTTCAAGGTGAGTTTCGAGATCGATTTCGATCACCCGGTTTTCCGTAACCGCACACAAAGTGCAAGCGTGGATTTTTCCAGCACTTCGTTCGTAAAAGAAGTCAGCCGCGCCCGTACCTTTGGTTTCATGAGTGACATCGAGTACCTGCGCAAGCACAACCTCGCACTCGGCGGCAGCGTTGAAAACGCTATTGTGGTCGACGCGGATGGTGTACTGAACGAAGACGGCCTTCGCTATGAAGACGAATTCGTGAAGCACAAGATCCTCGATGCAATTGGTGACCTCTACCTGCTGGGCAATAGCCTGATTGGTGAGTTCAAGGGCTTCAAGTCCGGACATGCATTGAACAACCAGCTGCTGCGCAAGTTGATTGAGCAGCCAGATGCTTGGGAAGTCGTGACTTTCGAAGACGCCAGCACTGCACCGATCTCTTACATGCGTCCGGTTGCGGCGGTGTAAGTAAAAACCTCTCTAGTTTTTAAAGGCTGCCTTCGGGTGGCCTTTTTTTATGCCTGCCAGAAAGTCGTGTGGTGGTAGTGATGACGCCTTCGCGGGCAAGCCTCGCTCCTACAGGGTACGCATTGAACTTGTAGGAGCGAGGCTTGCCCGCGAAGAGGCCGGCCGCTACAGCGAAAATTTCACTGCGTAGCCACCACTCGATTGCGCCCACTTTCCTTGGCCTGATACAGCGCTTTGTCCGCCGCAATCAGCAACTGTTCAAGGCTGGTATCAGTCGTCGAAGTCCAGGTACTGATGCCGATACTGACAGTAATCGGCGATTCCACGCCCGCCACAAACGGCAGTTGTTCCACCGCAGACCGAATGTGTTCAGCAATTTGCCGCGCGCCTGCGCTGTCCGTTTCCGCCAGCACCACCGAGAACTCCTCCCCTCCGTAGCGGGCGACCAGATCCGTCGGTCGCCGCACATTCTCGGCGATCACCTTGGCCAGTGCGCGCAGCGCATCGTCACCCGCCTGATGGCCATGTTGATCGTTGAACGCTTTGAAGTGGTCGGCATCGATCATCAACACCGACAGCGGTTTGCCGGAGCGTTGCGCGCGAAACCACTCATGGCGCAGGGTTTGATCGAGCGTTCGGCGGTTGGCTACGCCGGTCAAGGCATCGGTGGCGGCCAGTTGTGCCAGCTCGTGTTCGGCGTTGTGACGTCGGCGCAATTCACGGCGTAGCAACCACGTCAGCCACAGCAGGCTTACGCACAAGGCTACGGTTGCAGAGCTGACCACCACTGCCGTGCGCTTCCAGGCCGCAAAAACTTCATCACTGGACAGCGCAACGATGACGATCAGTGGCAAATTTCCGACCTTGGAAAAGGTGTACAGACGCTTGTCACGGTATCGATCGGACATGCTGGTGAAGCTGCCATTGCCTTCTTTGACGATGCGCTGGAAATTGGGGCGATTACTGAAATCCTTGCCAATCAGCTCTTCGGCCAGGCGTGGTTGTTGGGCCAGGAGAATCCCATTCTTGCTGATCAGATTGACCGTGCTATCGCGGCCGATGCTCAAACTGTTGAACAACTGATCGAAGTAACTCAAGCGCATGGCGGCTTCGGCTACTCCCAGAAACTCACCCTGGGAGCCGCTCAGCCGCCGACTGAAACTGATACGCCAATCCTGTTCGGGCGACCTGGCTCTAAAGGGGGGGCTGATGAACATGCCTGGGTCCGGGTTGTTCACGTGAGATTGAAAGTATTCGCGATCGGCGTAGTTGCCTTGCCTGGGCTCCACCGAAGCCGAGTCGGCGATCACGTCGCCCTTGTTGTCGAGCAACAAAATATTGCCCTTGTACGGCGCGGCAGTGGCGCGGTCGAAATAGGCCATATGGCGAATGGCTGGAGATACGCTCTTGAGATCCTCTCGCTGGGAGGCGGCGATCAAGCCCAGCAGGGAAATATCATAGAGTTCGACATTGCGCAGCACGTCGGCGTCGATCAATTGCACGATGTTGTTGGCGGCGCGAGCGGCGGACAATTCGGCGTTGGCGCGCTCACGGATCAGCAGAAACGTCACGATGCTGAGTATCGCAATCACCAACAGCACACTGCCGAGAATCAGAAGTCGCTCCGATCGTGTCGACCCGATCGGATCTTGAGATTTCACACTGCTCACACTCATGGTTCTGGCTTCTGCAAATAAGGTGTTATGAAAGTTTTTTACAAGAGTCGGGCAGAGTCCCAGAAACCGGTCGCGTCCAGAGGGCTTGTATAAAGGCCGGATAAAAAAAAGGCCAGCAAAAGATGCTGGCCTTTTGCTTAGCGAAGCTTAGAAGACATTCAGCGGGTAGTCGACGATCAGCCGGTATTCATCAGTGTCCTGATCCAGCGCGCCATAACCGTTGCCCCCACGGTTGGTGGCCCATTGCAGGCGCACCGCCAGGTCCTTGGTCTTGCCGCCCTGGACCACGTACTTCAGATCAATGTCACGCTCCCAGTGCTTGGCATTTTTGCCGTCGGCGCTGTACCACGAGGCGTAGCCGCGGCTGTCTGGATCGGCTTTGGTCAGGTCCAGCTCGCCCCGAGAGTAAGACACTGCCGAGGTCAGGCCGGGTAGGCCGAGTCCGATAAAGTCGTAGGCGTACTTGAGTTTCCACGAGCGTTCATTCGGGCCATTGAAGTCGGAATACTGCTGGGAGTTGTCGAGAAAAATGCTGTCGCCCTGGCTGATGTAGTCGAACGGCGTGTTGCCGTTGACCCGCTGGTAAGCGGCGGTGACGCTGTGATTGCCCACGCCGACGGTGAAATGCAGGCTGTAAGTGTTGTTGTCGATGTTGCCCAGCAGCGCATCGCCGGTGTCCTGCGTGTGATAAACGTGCAGGCCCGGATTGAGACTGACCCGTTCGTTTAGCGCGTAGGTGTAATCCAGGTCGTAGTAGTACTGGTTCCAGATGTCCTTGAGTTCGGCGGCGTAAAGGCTGCTGGTCAACCCCGGCAGGCCGCTCCAGGCCACGCCGGCCCAGTTCAGGTGCTGGCTTTCGTCGCCCTCGGCGAGGCTGCCATAGGACGTGCCGATGCGCGTATGACCGCTTTGGTTGTAGGGCTTGGTGAAACTCGCCTGGCCACCTTCGATCAGAAAACCGTCGAAGCTGTGATTGGTCAAGCTGACGCCGCGAAAGGTCTGCGGCAGCATGCGCGTCTCGCCGCCGGCGATCACCGGGTTGGCGAGAAACAGGTCACCGGCCTTCAGCTCGGTATCGAAGGCGCGCATTTTCAGCGTGCCACCCGCCGTCGAAAACGACCCCGGCGCTTTGCCATTGCCATCGCCGACCGGCAGGATGCTCGAATTATCGGTGCCGCCTCCGCCGTCGAGCTTGAGCCCGAGCATGGCGTGGGCATCCAGACCGAAACCGACGGTGCCTTCGGTAAAACCCGATTCGAAGACCCCCAGGAAACCCTGGCCCCATTCAATGTTGTCGTCCGCCTGCTGCAGGCGGTTGCGGTTCATGTAGTAGTTGCGGGCATTGAGGTTGAGGCTCGAACCTTCGACAAAACCTTCTTGGTCGGCGGCCTTGGCGTTGATTGGCATCGTTACGGCGATTGCAATGAACAGCGGGTTGAATCTTTGAGGGAAACGCACTAGCGGTACAGCTCCTTGGGTCTACTGAACACTTCATTGTTTTGAAGTGCGGGATGTTTCTTGTCAGGGAAGACGAACCGGACAGCGTTTGAACCACAACAAAAAAAAGCCGCTGATAGCAGCGGCTTTGAAGACAACTTTTCAACAGGAAGAGCCAATGAAAAGTGTCGAGGGAAATAGAGCGATGTGAGCGATCAGCTATCTTTCTCGACCCGTGGCTGGGCCTGAATGGTCGACGCTTGAGGGGTTTGCGCAGCGTCCTGCGCCTTGGCCGTCATTTCGCTCTGATGTTCTTCAAACGCTGCAGCGCGCGCTGCATTGTGTGCGACGAAGGACTGCGACTCTTCAGCCATGGCGAATGGGGAGAGGAACAAAGAGGACAAAACGAAAGCGCTGGCAATACCCATAGTGTTGGACATCTTTAAAACCTTCTTGCTTGGCAAGTGCTGTTTGGTGGCGCAAAGATAAGGATCCTGGCCGATGGGAAACAGAGCCAATTCAATAAAGGACTGTTGCGGGATAAGCAAAGATCACCGATTTGTAGGAGCCAGCTTGCTGGCGATCGGTCTTCAGTTTTGCGCTGTTTTCGAAGACGCCATCGCTGGCAAGCCAGCTCCTACAGGGGGGGGCGTGGGGCGAGATTTTCAGGTCTGTCAGACAGGAAGGTGAATACCGAAGGTATTCATGCCGTGGTCACTGCGCACAAACACATCCCCGCCGTGCATCAACGCAATCGCCTTGACGATCGCCAGCCCCAGGCCGTGGTTGTTGCCACTGTTGCTGCGCGACGCATCGACCCGGTAGAAGCGCTCGAACAATCGCGGCAGATGTTCGTTGGCAATCGGTGCACCGGGGTTTGCCACGCCGATGCTGACTTGATGGTCCTCGACGTCGATCTGCACCTGAATCACCTGCCCAGGCTCGGTGTGTTGCACCGCGTTGCTCAGCAAGTTGATCAGCGCCCGACGCAGATGCGCGATCTCGATCCGTACCTGCGCATCGCCACGGACCTGCACTTGAACCTGCGCGTCTTCAAGAATGAAATCCAGATACTCCAGCGTCGTCGCCACTTCATCCGCCAGCGAGGTAGACGTCAGTTTGGTCGCCTTGCTGCCCTGATCCGCACTGGCGAGGAACAGCATGTCGTTGATGATCGAACGCAGTCGCTCAAGCTCCTCAAGATTCGATTGCAGCACTTCGAAATAGTGTTCCGCCGAACGCCCGCGCGTCAGCGCAACCTGGGTCTGACCAATCAGATTGGTCAGCGGTGAGCGCAGTTCATGTGCGACGTCGGCATTGAACGACTCAAGCCGCGAGTAAGCCTGTTCGACCCGTTCCAGAGTGGAATTGAACGAGTTGACGAACTGATTGAGCTCCGGCGGCAACGACGATAAGCGCAAACGCCCGGAACGCAGCGGCGGCGCCAGGCGCTGAGCCTCCTGAGACAACTTGATCAACGGTTTGAGGCCGATCCGCGCCACCCAATAACCGAGTGCCGAGGCCAGCAGCACGCCGACAATCGCCAGGCTGATCAGCGCAATCAGCAGATGATGCTGGGTTTGAAAAAACGTCTCGGTGTCGATGCCGATCATAAAGCGCAGCGGCGGGCGTTGATCCTTGGCCGGGAACTGGCTGACCAGCACTTTCATTGGATAAGGCTGGCCCGGCAACTGCAAATCGCGCATGCCCAGCGGGCCCTCGGCGAAGGCGCGGATCTGCGGCGTCGGGTTGCCATATTCGTAGTGCGGATCGCCGCTGGTGATCCAGAAACTGATGCGTTTGTCTTCTTCGCCGAGCAGCTTGAGCTTGTTGTTGATCTTCACCCAATGCTCGGGCGTGCCGTAACGGCCGACGGTGGATTCGAGCACGCTGTAACGTGCGTCCAGTTCGGCTTCGGGCAGCAAACCCAGGCCTTTGTCGACCTGCTGATAGAGCGCCCAGCCGATCAGCAGAAACACCAAAAGCGCCACCAGCGTGAACATTCCACTGAGGCGCAGGGCAATCGAATTACTGGACACCACGGCTCTCCAGCACATAACCCATGCCACGGATCGTGTGCAGCAGTTTCTCGTCAAACGGCCCGTCGAGTTTGGCGCGCAGGCGTTTGATCGCGACTTCGACGACGTTGGCGTCGCTGTCGAAATTGATGTCCCAGACCATTTCCGCAATCGCGGTTTTCGAGAGGATTTCCCCTTGCCGGCGGGCCAGCACGCTGAGCAGCGAGAACTCCTTGGCGGTCAGGTCCAGACGCGTGCCGGCGCGGGTGGCCTTGCGGCTGATCAAATCTATCCACAGGTCGGCGATGCTCACTTGCACCGGTTCATGACCGCCGCTGCGCCGGGTCAGCGCTTGCAGACGCGCCACCAGTTCGAGGAAGGAAAACGGTTTGCCGAGGTAATCGTCGGCGCCGTCGCGCAGGCCTTTGATGCGGTCTTCGACACGCTCGCGGGCGGTGAGCATGATCACCGGGGTTTGCTTGCGCGCACGCAAGGCGCGCAGCACGCCGAAGCCGTCGAGGCCCGGCAACATCACGTCGAGGACGATCACCGCGTAGTCGCTTTCCAGCGCCAGGTGCAGGCCTTCAACGCCGTCCCGCGCCAGGTCCACGGTGTAACCCTGTTCCGTCAGGCCGCGGTGCAAATAATCCGCGGTTTTTTCCTCGTCTTCGATAATCAGAACGCGCATGACCCCGCCTCAGTCTGTGGTCGCCAGCACCGGTACGGGCGCTGGTTTTTTGGGCCGATGAAATAGTCGCTCCAGCCACAAGTATATGACCGGAGTGGTGAACAGCGTCAGCGCCTGGCTCACCAGCAAGCCGCCGACCACCGCGATCCCCAGTGGCTGGCGCAGTTCGGCGCCGGTGCCGTAGCCGAGCATCAGCGGCAGCGCGCCGAGCAGGGCGGCGAGGGTGGTCATGATGATCGGCCGGAACCGCGTGATGCAGGCCTGGAAAATCGCCTCTTCCGGCGGCAGGCCACGGTTGCGTTGGGCGTCGAGGGCGAAGTCGATCATCAGGATGCCGTTTTTCTTCACGATACCGATCAGCAACACCAGCCCGATCAACGCCATGATCGAAAAATCCTGGCCGCAAATCCACAGCATGATCACCGCCCCGAGCCCCGCCGAGGGCAGCGTCGAGATGATGGTCAACGGGTGGACGAAGCTCTCATAGAGCACGCCGAGAATGATGTACACCGCCACCAGCGCCGCCAGAATCAGCCACGGCTGGCTGGCCAGCGAACTCTGGAACGCCTGGGCCGCGCCCTGGAAGTTGCCGCTCATGGCGGCCGGCATGCCGATCTCGGCCTTGGCCTGGTTGAGCATGATCACCGCATCGCCAAGCGCCACGCCGGGCGCCAGGTTGAACGACAGGTTGGCGGCCGGGAACATCCCGTCATGGGCGATCGACAACGGGCCAACCGTCGGCGCATCGAATTTCGCCAGCGCCGACAGCGGCACCATTTCCCCACTGAGCGGCGAGCGCAGGTAGAAATAGTTGAGGCTTTCGGCCTTGCCGCGTTGCCTGGTGTCCAGTTCCAGGATCACGTTGTACTGGTTGATCTGGGTCTGGAACTCGTTGATCTGCCGCTGACCGAACGCATCGTACAGCGCTTCGTCGACATCGCTGGCAGTCAGGCCGAAACGCGCGGCGGCGCTGCGGTCGATGCTGATGTGGGTGATGCTGCCGCCCAGTTGCAGGTCGTTGGAAATGTCGCGGAACGCCGGGTTGGCGCGCAGTTTTTCCGTGAGGCGCTGGGTCCAGGTGCTTAGGGTCGCGCCGTCGTTGCTCTTGAGCACGTATTGGTACTGCGCGCGACTCGGGCCGGAGCTGAGATTGATGTCCTGGCCGGCGCGCAGGTACAGCACGATGCCCGGGACTTTCATCAGTTGCGGACGGATGCGGTCGATGAACTGGCTGGCCGAGACGTCGCGCTCGCTGCGTTTTTTCAGGGAAATCCAGAAGCGGCCGTTGGCGATGGTCTGGTTACTGCCGGAGACGCCGACGGAGTGGGAAAACGCCGCGACCGCTGGATCTGCCGCGACGATTTCCGCCATCGCCAGGTGTTTTTTCACCATGTCGCCGTAGGAAATATCGGCGGCGGCTTCGGTGGTGCCGAGGACAAAACCGGTGTCTTGCACCGGGAAGAAACCCTTCGGAATGAAGATGTAGCCGGCGATGGCCAGGGCCAGGGACATGCCGAACACCCCGATCATCAATTTCTGATGGGCGAGGGCACGGCGCAGGAGCTTTTCGTAGCCGGCCAGCAAGCGTTCGCCAAAGGTTTTTTTGCTGTGGGCGTGATGCACCGGCGCACGCATGAACAGCGCGGCGAGGGTCGGCGCCAACGTCAGCGACACCACCACTGAAATCATGATTGTAGAGGTGGCCGTCAGGGCGAATTCCTTGAACAGCCGCCCGACCACGCCGCCCATGAACAGCAGCGGAATGAACGCCGCCACCAGCGAAAAACTGATCGAGACCACGGTAAAACCAATCTCGCCGGCGCCTTTGATCGCCGCCTCGCGCATGCCGTCGCCGGCCTCCAGGTGTCGGTGAATGTTCTCCACCACGACAATCGCATCGTCGACCACGAACCCCACGGCCACCACGATCGCCACCAGCGTCAGGTTGTTCAGGCTGAAGCCCATGATGTACATCAGGGCAAAACTGGCGACCAGCGACACACCCAGCACCGCCGACACGATCAGCGTCGCCGACCACTGACGCAGGAACAGCGCCATCACCGCCACCACCAGCATGATCGCGATCAGCAGGGTGACTTCCACCTCATGCAACGAGGCGCGGATGGTCTGGGTCCGGTCAACCAGCACTTTGACCTGCACCGACGCCGGCAGCATCGCTTCGAGAGCGGGCAGGGCGGCCTGAATGCGATCCACGGTCTCGACGATGTTGGCGCCCGGTTGCCGGGAAATCACCAGGTTCACCCCGGGCTTGTCACCGGCCCAGGCTTGCACGTAGGCATCTTCCGAACCGTTGACGACTTTGGCGACATCCTTCAGGTGAACCGGTGCACCGTCCTTGTAGGAAACGATGAGCTGGCTGTACTCCTCGGGGTGGAACAACTGATCGTTGGTCGACAGCGTCGAGATGCTCGACTCACCATACAACGCACCTTTGGCCAGGTTGAGGCTGGTGTTCTGGATCGCCAGGCGAATGTCCGCCAGCGTCAGGCCGATGGCCGCGAGTTTGTCCGCCGAGGCTTGAACGCGAATCGCCGGACGTTGCTGGCCGGTGATGTTGATCTGGCCTACACCGTCGATCTGGCTGATCTGACGGGACAGCAGGGTTTCCACCAGATCGCTGAGTTCGGGGCCGGGCATCAGGGTCGAGTTGATGCTGAGAATCAGCACCGGGCTGTCGGCCGGGTTGACCTTGCGCCAGGTCGGAAGGTTCGGCATGTCCTTGGGCAGTTTGCCGGCGGCGGTGTTGATCGCGGCCTGCACTTCCTGCGCGGCGGTGTCGATGCTTTTGTCGAGGGTGAATTGCAGGGTCAGGTTGGTCGAGCCGAGGGCGCTGCTCGAGGTCATCTGGGTCACGCCGGGAATGGCGCTGAATTGCACTTCAAGCGGCGTGGCCACCGAGGAGGCCATGGTTTCCGGGCTGGCACCGGGCAGTTGCGCGGCCACCTGGATGGTCGGGAATTCGGCTTCCGGCAGCGGCGCGATGGGCAACCGTGGGAACGCAATGACGCCGAGCAATACCAGGGCAAACGTCAGCAGGATCGTCGCCACCGGATGATCGATGCACCACGCAGAAACCGAGCCGTGGCCCTTCATGGTTTCGACTCCGTTTGCACCATTTGCGCGGGGTCAGTCAGCACCTGGACCGTCGAACCGGGCTTGAGGCGCGACTGACCGTCGCTGACCAGCACGTCGCCCGGTTTCACGCCTTTGATGATGTCCTGACCGCTGCCTTGATAGACCATCTGCACCTGGACGGTTTCAACCTTGTCACCTTTGACCCGGTACACAAAGTGTTGATCGAGGCCTCGTTGTACGACGGTGGGCGGCACTACCAGCGCATCCTTTTCCAGCGCTGTCTGAATTTTTACCGTTACCAGCAGGCCCGGCCACAGTTTCTGCCCGGGGTTGTTGAATTCGGCCTTGGCGCGGATGGTCCCGGTGTTGGCGTTGATCTGGTTGTCGATCAGGGTCAGGTGGCCTTCGCCCAGCAGGTTGCCGGTTTCGCCGTCGGTGTCGGCACCGATGTAGGCCTTCACCTGGGCGTGTTCCGGATCGTTGATCAGGCCTTGCAGGGTTGGCAGCATTTGCTGTGGCAGGGAAAACTCCACGGCAATCGGGTCGATCTGCGTCACCGTGAACAAGCCTTGGGTGTCGGTCATGCGCAGGAAGTTGCCTTCGTCCACCGTACGAATCCCCACGCGACCGCTGACCGGGGAGCGAATCTGTGTGTAGGAAAGCTGCACCTGAGCGGCGTCAATCGACGCCTGATTGCCTTGGGCGGTGGCTTTGAGCTGGTTGACCAGCGCTTGTTGCTGGTCGTAAGTCTGTTTGGATACGCCGTCGTCGACGCTCAGCAGTTTGTAACGCTTGAGGTTGACCAGCGCCACTTGCAGCTGCGCCTGGCTTTCGCCGAGCTGTGCGCGGGCCTGATCCAGGCTGGCGCGGATCGAGCGATCATCGATGGTGGCGAGCAAGTCACCCTTGCTCACCAATTGACCTTCCTTGACCAGGATTCTGGTGAGGATGCCGTCGATCTGCGGACGTACCACCACGCTGTGCAGGGACAGCACCGAGCCGATGCCGCTGACGTAACGAGGGACGTCTTTTTCGGCGACGTTGACCACTCGAACCGGGATCGCCGTGGGCGCGGCGAGTCTGGCCGTGGCCGGTTTGGTGGCGTACCACACGCCCAGCGCTGCCAGGACAATCAGGAGGGCGGCGAGCAGGGCGGGTTTTTTCTGAATTCGCATGCGAGTGGGGCGCCGGGGCTGGGAGGACGGAATTTTGTCAGGGTTATACCTTCCTTTATAAACCTGTTCGCCGGTCAGGAAGGTGACTGCTAACTGACGGCGCTGTCAGTTTGGGATGTGTGGTGACTGAACTGCCGCCTTTCGCGGCTCGCTGACCGGGCCCGACTCTTTTGCATCACCCGGAGCTTTCATGACTTCCCCGACACAACCGCCGGTTGCCGACGCTTTGAGCGACGACCAGGCAGACCTGCCAGACAGCGTCGACTCCAGCGCAGACAGCGAAACCAAAGCCGCGATCCCGGCATTCAAGTTCCCGTTCAAACCGGGTGAACTGGCCGCTGCGAAAACCGCCAGCCAGCCCTGGTACAAGAACGGCGCCAAGAACGGCCACACCAAGACCCCCGGCGCAGCGCCTCCCGGCACCCGTCGTTCGATGGGCAAACGCTGAGTTTTAACGCCCCCCCGCCATTGGCCATCGGCCGCGGTTTTCAATCGCGGTGATGGCTAAGTGCTCATATCCTGAGCCAGATCAACGTTTGTGGAATCAGTGCGCTTAGAGTCAGCAGCCCTGCCGACTCTTTCCATCCAACGAGCGCGCTTTCCATGAAGATCAACCTCCCGGTGACCGGCCGTAATGTCGACGTTGCGGCTGATGCGAATATCCTCTCGACCACTGATCTGACCAGCGCGATCACCTACGCCAACGACGACTTCATCAACATCTGCGGCTACAGCCGTGAGGAGTTGCTGGGCTCGACGCACAACTTGCTGCGCCACCCGGACATGCCGGCGGCGGCTTTCGCGCATATGTGGCAGACCCTTAAAAGCGGCCGCTCATGGATGGGGCTGGTGAAAAATCGCTGCAAGAATGGCGATCACTATTGGGTGAGCGCGTATGCCACGCCGGTGACGCAGAACGGTAAAGCCGTGGAGTATCAGTCGGTCCGGACCAAACCCTCGGTGCGGCAGATCGAAGCCGCGGAAAAAGCCTACGCACAGCTTCGCAGTGGTCGTACATCACTGTGGCAGCGGCTGCCGGTGCTCGGTCCGGGTCTCAAGGTGACGGCGCTGTTCAGCGCGACATTGGCCTGCGTGGTGGGCATCGAAGCATGGCTAAACCCTTCGTCAGCCGTTTTCGGCGTACTGGCGTTTGTCGTGGGCAGTGGTTTGGCAGCGGTCGGAACCGGATTCATGTTGCGTCCGCTGAAAGCGTTGACCGAGCGCGCCCGGCAGATTGCCGACAACCCGTTGAGTCAGGCTGTTTACACCGGTCGCCGCGATCAGTTCGGCCAGATCGAGTTTGCCTTCCAGATGCTCGAAGCGCAGATCGGCGCGGTGGTGGGGCGCATCGGCGATGCGTCGCAGCGCCTGGCCGGGCACGCGGCGGAACTGGTCGAACACCTGCAAGGCAGTCATAACAGCACGCTGGCCCAGCAGGCGGAAACCGATCAGGTGGCGGCGGCGATTCACCAGATGTCTGCCAGCGTGGCCGAGGTTGCCGGTCATGCGCAGCAGGCGTCCCAGGCGGCCGACCTGGCCGGCAACGAAACCCGTGAAGGTCATCAATTGGTGAGTGAAAGTCGCCATGCGGTGCTGCGTCTGGCCGAGGAGCTGGCGCGCGCCACCGAGGTGATTCATCAACTGGAGGGGCACAGCAGCGAGATTACCGGCGTGCTGGATGTGATTCGCAGCATCGCCGAGCAAACCAATCTGCTGGCCCTCAACGCGGCCATCGAAGCGGCGCGTGCCGGGGATGCCGGGCGCGGTTTCGCGGTGGTGGCCGATGAAGTCCGTGGCCTGGCCCAGCGTACCCAGCAATCGACCAACGAGATTCAGCGCATGATCAGCACCCTGCAAAACGGCACGCGGGACGCGGTGGTGGTGATGCAACAAAGCAGTGAACAGGTGGACAACAGCGTCGAACAGGCCCGACGCGCCGCCGATTCGCTGGACGCGATCAGTCGGCGGGTCAATCAGATCACGCAAATGAGCCTGCAAATCGCTTCGGCGGTGGAAGAGCAGAGCAGCGTCAGCGAAGACATCAACCGCAACATCATCAGTATTCGCTCAGCCTGCGAGGTCACGGTCAGTGAGGGGCAGCAAAGCCAGGCGAATTCCACCGATGTGGCGGGGCTGGCGGGGGACTTGCGGTTGTTGGCGCAAGAGTTTTGGCGAGCCCGCCGTTAAGCCGCGCGCAACGAAATGAAGGCATAGTTGAGCGGCGTCTCGGTGGCCACGTGCGCACCCGCCGCCAACACTTGCCCGGCGATGTCGTCACCCGATACGTGGAACTGCCAGTCACTGTCCGATCCTGTCAGCGGCTGTTGTGCCACCTGATCGATGACTGTGGCGAACGCGCTCATGTCCGGCAGATACGCAGTGAATCCATCGCCCTTCAGGGCCGTGGTCCGAATCCCCAGTGAGGCGCAAATCGCATCTTTGGTGCGGATATCGTCGCGATCCGCCTGACGGGAACGCTGGATGAGTCCTGCGAGCTCGTGATCGACCAATTCACCGCCAACGATCAGATCCGGGCCTTTTTCCCACGATTCCGGCGGGCATTCCTTGATCGCCGGGTTGAGGGGGATGTGCGGATTGATTTCCATCGGATAGATGCGGCACACCAGCGGCCGGCGTTCGTAGATGCGGCAGAGGTTGTCTTCGTCAAGATTCCGGCAGGGACCGACGTTGTACGCCGCAAACGTGATGGCCACGTAGGCCTCGCAGTCGCCGCTTTGAACCACCACCGAGCGGCGCTCGGCATGTTCGCGTTGCTGCATCGGCAGGCCGAGGCCATTACCGAGGAAGCCTTCCACCAGCACGATCACCTGACCGCCGTCGGCCGCCCACATCCGGGCTTCGGCCAGGGTCAGGGGGACGTGATGGTCATTGCAGCATTTGCCGCAACCTACGCAGGAAAACGTTGTATTCATTGAAAGATCAGTCGCTTGTCAGGGCCCGAAATGGCGACAGAATGCCACCGCAGAAGTCAGCGACGAAGCAAGTTATGCGCCATTTACCGGGATTTGGCGGGTAGGCGGATGGAGTCCCATTCGGTCACGTAGGC
The DNA here is from genome assembly GCF_019946675.1 of Pseudomonas sp. BF-B-15. Classification (NCBI taxonomy): domain Bacteria; kingdom Pseudomonadati; phylum Pseudomonadota; class Gammaproteobacteria; order Pseudomonadales; family Pseudomonadaceae; genus Pseudomonas; species Pseudomonas sp. BF-B-15. Next base: position 7,217 of record NZ_JAGYFZ010000049.1, on the reverse strand, counting down.
GGTTTTGCTTTTTTTGTTGTAGAGGCACAGCTCGGTGCCTTGCTGGCCTTTCATGTGTTTTTGCGGGTAGCGGCCTTGCAGGAGCACGGCGGTGTAGTCGACACGGTCATCGAACTGTGCGGCTTTGCCGACGGGGGAAGCGTCCGTCAGGCCGCTGGCCTTGATGCAACTGGCAAGCATGGCTTTGTCGAAAGCGGCCCAGGCGTCTGGGGTGGAGGCGTGGGTTTGGGTGGCGAGGGCGGTGAGGCAGAGGAAGGTGAGAGTGGTGGCTTTCATGGGTCAGGCATCCTTGGGCATGGGTGGGCCGAGTATGCCTGATGGGATGAGGTTGAATGTGTCGGCCCCTTCGCGGGCAAGCCTCGCTCCTACAGGTACGGTGATCACAATGTAGGAGCGAGGCTTGCCCGCGAAGGCGATGTATCAGGCCGGAACCGGCTCCCGGCGGACCACGATCATCCCGGCACTTTCATACAACCGCTGCGCCCGAAGGTTGTCTTCCAATACCTTCAAATCCACAAAACCTTCGCGACGCTGCTGAAACACGTTGAATGCATTCAACAACAACGCCCGGCCCAAACCCTGACCCTGGGCTCGCGGGTGCACGACCAGATTCTTGATGTAGGCGCTGGTCCAGCACTGGCATACACCCACGATACCGTCGGTATCCTGCGCAATGAAGCACAGGGAGGGATCGTATTCAGGGTCCGTCTCAAACCGCTGTTGCCAGATATCCAATGCCGGTACGCGCCCGCCACCGTCCAGATAACCCAGCTCCATCAAACGATGAACGTCTTCTGCCAGTTCTGGACGATATTCGTGCAGGACAATGCCCTGGGGCCAAGTGATTGCGGGCACAACCTCCGCCAGGTTGCGCCGCATCAGAAAACAAAAAGCCTCGGCCAACTCAGTGACCTTGTTCGGCGACCGCCTTGGCCGCTTCGATCAGGCACTTGGTCAGGTCCGGCGAAGAGAACTTGGTCAGCACCGCGTTGGCGCCGGCCAGACGCGCTTTTTCGCTGTTCATCGCGCTGTCCAGCGAGGTGTGCAGCAGTACATACAGGTGCGCAAAATCCGGGGTTTCGCGCAGGGTGCGGGTGAAGGCGTAGCCGTCCATCTCTGACATTTCGATGTCTGAAACAATCAGGTTGATCTGCTGGGCGGTGCCTTGCAGGTCCAGCAGGCAATCGATGGCTTCCTTGGCACTGCGCGCGGTATGGCATTGCAGGCCGAGGTTGCGCAGGGTGTGCACCGATTGCTGCAGGGCCACCTGGCTGTCGTCGACCACCAGGATGCGCGCGTTGCCGAGCACTTCCGCGTCTTCCATGCTCAGTTCGGTCGGGGCCGTTTCGATCTGCGCCGGGGCGATGCCGTGGATGACCTTTTCGATGTCCAGCACCTGCACCAGCGTGCCGTCGACCGAGGTCACGCCAGTGATGTACGAGCGCACACCGCCGGAGCCGAAGGGCGGAGGACGGATGTCGGTGGTCAGGCAGTGGACGATCTTGCTCACCGCCTGAACGTGCAGGCCCTGTTTGGAGCGGCTGACGTCGGTGACGATCAGGCAGCCGCCGTTCGGGTCTTCCAGCGGCCGCTCGCCGATCGCACGGCTCAGGTCGATCACCGACAACGACGCGCCGCGCAGGGTGGCGATGCCTTTGACGTGAGGATGCGACTCCGGCAGCTTGGTCAGCGGCGGGCAGGGGATGATTTCACTGACCTTGAGCAGGTTGATCGCCATCAACTTGCCGCTGCGCAAGGTAAACAGCAGAAGCGAAAGTGAATCTGCGCGGGCTTTGGTGGAGGACATAAAAACCTTCTGTGGAAAAAGGTGATGGGCGAATGGAAGTCGCCAAAAGCTATCGATGCCGGGTTATCGACTTGATGGGGGCAGGCTTTAGGCTAAATGCCGATGCAATCGAAATGCTACCCCGAACCTGTAGGAGCCAGCTTGCTGGCGATAGCATTTCCGCGGTCAGTCAGACAAACCACGGCGATACCATCGCCAGCAAGCTGGCTCCTACAAAAGCGTTCATTTCATGCCCAATCTTTTGGCCATCCGCCCAAGATTCGCCCGATCCAAGCCTAGCTCACGCGCCGCGCTCGCCCAGTTACTGTGGTGCCGATCCAGGCACGCGCTGATCAATTGCCGCTGATAACTTTCAGTCGCCTCGCGCAAATCCCCTGACACCAACGTCACTGGAGTCGCGGTCGGCGACTCGGGCGTTACCTCAACGCTGCCGCTGGGCAAATCCAGATCCGCCGCACTCAAGCTGAGAATCTTTGGCCGTTCCCTGCAGTTACCCAGCGCTTTCAACGCGCTGCGCCCAATCAAATGCTCCAGCTCCCGCACATTGCCCGGCCAGTCATACGCCAGCAACGATGCCTGGGCATCGCTGTTCAGGCGCAGGCTGTTGAGGCCCATGCGCGAACGGTTCTGCTCCAGGAAGAAACCGCTGAGCAGCAACACATCCCGCCCGCGATCCCGCAGGGCCGGCACCAATAGCGGGTAAACGCTCAACCGGTGGTAGAAGTCGGCACGATAACGGCCACTGCGCACTTCTTCGGCCAGGTCGCGATTGGTCGCGGCGATGAGCCGCACATCGACTTGATGTTCCTTGTCCGAACCCAGTCGCTGCAATTGACCGCTTTGCAGCACGCGCAGCAATTTGGCCTGCACCGTCAGCGACAGTTCGCCGACTTCATCGAGAAACAGCGTGCCGCCATTGGCCAGTTCGAATTTGCCGCGACGGTCGCTGGTTGCCCCGGTGAAGGCGCCGCGCACATGGCCGAACAGTTCGCTTTCCACCAGCGTGTCCGGCAGCGCGGCGCAGTTGAGGCTGATGATCGGCTTGTCGGCCCGGGGCGAGGCGGCGTGAATCGCCTGAGCCACCAGTTCCTTGCCGACCCCGGTTTCGCCGGTGATCAACACGGTCAGGTCACTGCCGCCGACCAGGCTGATCTCTTCCACCAAGCGTTTATGGGCCTTGCTCTGACCGATCATTTCGCGGTTCTGCTGGCCGCTGGCCTGTCGGTACACCTCGGCGCGTTGATGCTCGTCTTCGACACGATTGGCCAGCCGTTCGATGCGCTCGGCGGCATTGACCGTGGCGGCGGCAAGGCTGGCGAAGGCTTGCAGGGCGTCCAGTTCGATCGGTTCCAAGCGTTCCGGGTCGAGGGCGTCGAGGGTCAGCAAACCCCACGGACGTTCGTCGATAAACAGCGGGCAACCCATGCAGTCATGGACTTCAAGGTGATCGTCGAGGCCATCGACCAGTCCGTCATAAGGATCGGGCATGTCGCTGTCGGCGGCGAAACGGGTCGGGCCGGGGCTACTGAGCAGGGCTTCGAAGCGCGGGTGTTCGCTGACCTTGAAGCGTCGGCCGAGGGTGTCGGTGCTCAAGCCGTCGACGGCCAGCGGCACCAGCCACTCGCCATCGAGGCGCAGCAGTGCGGCGGCGTCGCAGGGAAGCAAGGCGCGCATGGCTTCGAGCAGGCGCCGATAGCGCTCGCCCTCGGGGAGTTCGCGGGACAGGTCCGAGACCAGGGGAAGCAGTGTGGTGAGCAAGGATTTTGCAGTCATAGTGACTCCGTGTAGTCGGTATGACTATAAGGTAGGGGGTGTCGTTATGACTAGAATGTTTTTAACTTGTTGATTTGTAACGATTAAATAACTGGCACGGAAACTGATAGGCATAGGGCAGTCAGTTAGAAAACCAAGTCGTTCAGGAGTCACCTTATGCTTAGCGTTCAAGACCGTGCAATCGTCAAATCCACTGTACCGTTGCTGGAAAGCGGCGGCGAAGCATTGATCACGCATTTTTACCGCATGATGCTCTCCGAATACCCGGAAGTCCGCCCGCTGTTCAACCAGGCGCACCAGGCCACCGGTGATCAACCTCGCGCCCTGGCCAACGGCGTGTTGATGTATGCGCGCCACATCGATCAGCTCGACCAATTGGGCGACCTGGTGGCCAAAATCATCAACAAGCACGTGGCGCTGCAAATCCTCCCGGAACACTACCCGATTGTCGGCACCTGCCTGTTGCGTGCGATTTCCGAAGTGTTGGGTGACGAGATTGCCACGCCGGAAGTGATGAGTGCCTGGGGCGCGGCGTACGGTCAACTGGCCGAGATCCTGATCGGCGCTGAAACCAGCATCTACGACCAGAAAGAACAGGCCCCGGGCGGCTGGCGCGGTGCGCGGGAGTTCATCGTTGCGGCCAAGGTCGAGGAAAGCGCGGAAATCATTTCGTTCTACTTCGAACCGGCAGACAAAGGTCCGATACTCGCGGCAGAACCCGGCCAGTACATCGGCATGAAACTGATCCTCGATGGCGAAGAGATTCGTCGTAACTATTCGCTGTCGGCCCTGGCGAACAAAGGTCAGTACCGCATCAGCGTCAAGCGTGAACACGGTGGCCGCGCCTCGAACCATTTGCATGATCAACTGCACGTAGGCGCCAGCATTCAACTGTTCCCGCCATCGGGCGAATTCACCCTGAGCGACAGCGATAAACCGTTGGTGCTGATCAGCGGCGGCGTTGGTATTACCCCGACCCTGGCCATGCTCGAAGCGGCACTGGAAACCAAGCGGCCGGTGCATTTTATCCACTGCGCACGCAATGGCAGCGTTCACGCGTTCCGTGACTGGATTGATGGATTGGCTGAGCGTCACCCGCAACTCAAGCGTTTCTACTGCTACGACGAAGATGACGGCGTGAGCCCGGCGGCGCACAAGGTCGGGTTGTTGAGTCAGGAACAACTGGGTGAGTGGTTGCCACAGCAGCGCGATCTGGATGCGTACTTCCTGGGGCCTAAAGGCTTCATGGCGGCGGTGAAACGTCACCTGAAAGCCTTGGGTGTGCCGGAGAAGCAAAGCCGCTACGAGTTCTTCGGCCCGGCTTCGGCGTTGGAATAAACACAAAACCCGTAGGAGCAAGGCTTGCCTGCGAAGGCGTCTTTGAGATCGCCTTCGCCGGCAAGCCGTGCTCCTACAGATTTGGGGACGCATCAGAGTTGTGTGACTGGCGCAGAACCTTGTAGGAGCCGGCTTGCCGGCGATGGTGTCTTCAAAATCGCCATCGCCAGCAAGCTGGCTCCTACAGGTTTTTGGGGGGGGCTCAACATCGTGTGGTTTGCGCAGAACCTTGTAGGAGCTGGCTTGCCGGCGATGGCGATCTTGAAGACGCCTTCGCAGGCAAGCCGTGCTCCTACAGGGCGTGTGTCGCTGGCAATCCGGGGTGTTTCAGCCTTTCAATTCTTTCAAATGCTTGTACACCGTCGCCCGTCCCATGTTCAGCACGTTGGCCACATAGTTCGAGGCGCTTTTGCCTTTGAAGGCGCCTTCGGCGTGCAGGGCTAGTACCAGTTCGCGTTTGTGGTCGCGGGTCAGCAGGTTCAGGCTCAGTTGACGTTCGCGCAGCCAGCCGTGAAGGAAGGTATTGATGCGCTCCTGCCAGTCATCGCGGAACAGTGAGTCCGGTTGCGGGATCAGCTTGCTCGGCGACAGGAACAGGTCCAGCGCGGCCTTGGCATTTTCGAACAACGAAATATTCAGGTTGATGCACAACACCGCCAGCGGATGACCGTCGCTGTCGCGCAGCACGCTGCTCAAGCTGCGAATTTTCTGACCATCCCAGTTCAACTTTTCGTACGGCCCGATGTTTCGTTCGCTGATGTCATCGCTGAGCATGTCTTCCAGCGCCGAGTCGTCACCCACTTCCCGTTTCGACAGGTTGTTGGCGATGTAGTCGACTTTCTGTGTGCGCAGATCGTGCAGCACCACCTCGGCGTGGGGGAAGAACAACGTGGCGATGGCATCGGCGATCGCGCGGAAGTTGTCCAGGGCCGGGTCTTTTACAGGTGCGTTCATACAATGGAGCTCCAGGCAGCGTCAGCGCCCTGCAAAAAGGGCGCTGGAAGTTTGCCGTAATCGTGTCGACACGTCACCTGAGGACGCCGGTCAGCCCAGGCGAGCAGGGGACAGCATCCCGGCGTCCAGGCCAAAACGCTTGAGTTGCTCGGGCAGTGCTTCGCCGCGTACCAGCGCGGCGCTGGCCTGGCCCATGGCGGGTGAAGTCTGGATGCCGTAACCGCCTTGCGCCGCAACCCAGAACAGCCCCGGCACCTGCAGATCGAAACCGGACAGCAAATCGCCATCGGCGACGAAGCTGCGCAGGCCGGCCCAGGTGCGGGTCGGGCGGCGGATGGTCAGGGTGGTGGCTTCTTCGATCTGGTAGATGCCCATGGCGATGTCCAGTTCTTCGGGCTGCACGTCGTGTGGTTCAACCGGGTCGGCATTGGCCGGCGAGCCAAGGAACATGCCGGCGTCCGGCTTCATGTAGAACGACTCGTCGAGGCTGACCAGCATCGGCCAATGGTGGATGTCCGCGCCTTCCGGCCCGGCGAAGATGAATGCTGCACGGCGTTTCGGTTGCAGGCCCAGCGGCTTCGCGCCGGCCAGTTCGCCGATCTTGTCGGCCCAGGCGCCGGCAGCGTTGATGATGACCGGGGCGCTGAAGGTCTGGCTGTTGGTTTGAACCTGCCACACACCTTCGCCGTCGCGGGTCAGGCTCAGGACTTCAGTGTCGGTATGCACTTCACTTTTATTGCGTCGGATGCCACGCAGGTAACCCTGGTGCAAGGCGTCGGTGTCGATGTCGCTGGCGGTCGGATCGTAGATCGCGCCGTGGACTTTTTCCCGGCGCAGGATTGGCAGGCGCGCGCAGGCCTCGTCGGCGCTGAGCAGTTGCATCTCTGGCACCGTGGCTTTGGCGCTCAGGTATTGGTTGTTGAGCTCGGCCGGGTCGCCGGTGAAGTCCACGGTCATTTCGCCGCGCGGGGTCAGCAACGGGTGTTCGCAGAAGCCGGCAGGCGGGGCGTCGAAGAAATCGCGACTGGCCTGGGTCAGCGCCCGGACCTGCGGTGTGCCGTAAGCGGCGGTGAATAGCGCCGCCGAGCGTCCGGTGGAGTGGTAGGCCGGATGGGATTCGCGTTCGAGCACGATCACTCGGGCGTGCTGCGACAGCCAGAAACCGGTGGAAGCGCCGGCGATCCCGCCGCCGATGATGATGAAGTCTGCCTGGCTCATGAATGTCTCCTGTCGAGCGCAAATGCCAATAGTGTCGGTGCCCCCTGTAGGAGCGAGGCTTGCCCGCGAAGGCGGTGTGTCATTCTCAATATATGTTTAATGACACACCGCCTTCGCGGGCAAGCCT